>NZ_PTSN01000034.1:0-31311 GCF_002965865.1 Escherichia sp. MOD1-EC6098 | reverse complement strand
TGTCTTGAAAAAGAAGGAAAAATAAGGCGTACGCCTCTTCGTCGTGGTGCCCGTACTTTATGGGAGGTAGCAAGGGAAACGGAAAAGTATTAATAAAAACATGCATTTTTTCTGCATGAACTTCACTGTTAGCGCCAGTGATATAAGACGGTAATTCACCATTTGGATTGTCCGCATCCTATAACGGTTAAAAATCGTGGCATTGACACGTTGGATAAGCGAAGAATGTAGCAAGATTCGGCCAGTTAGCCTGCCAGCTTCGGCTTATCTGAGGATAGCGACTGTCCCAGGCCGCCGCGAACGCTTCCAGTGCCTGCTGGCCTGCCTCTTCCGTGGGAGCCTGATAAATCGCTTTCAGGTCGCGAGTGACGGCTTTGTAGTCCTTCCATGACACGAAGCGCAGGCTGTTGCGCACCATATACACGATGCATAACTGGATGCGGGCTTCCGGATATACTGTGTTGATGGCATCCGGGAAGCCTTTCAGGCCATCCACACAGGCGATGAGGATATCGTTCAGACCGCGGTTTTTCAGTTCAGTCAGCACATTGAGCCAGAACTTCGCCCCTTCATTTTCGGCCAGTCACATACCCTGCAGTTCTTTCTGACCTTCGATATTGATGCCCAGTGCCAGGAACACCGATTTGTTGATGACGCGACTGTCCTGCCGAACTTTCAGGACGATACAGTCAAGATAAACAATGGGGTAAACAGCATCCAGTGGTCGGTTTTGCCATTCTACAACCTGCTCCATCACGGCATCGGTGACCTTTGATATCAGTGCCGGTGAAACATTTGCGTCATACAGTTCTTTGAACGCAGTAGCTATCTCACGGGTGGTCATCCCTTTGGCATACAACGAGAGGATCTGGTTATCCATCCCGATAATACGGGTCTGATTTTTCTTTACCAGTTGTGGTTCGAAGGTACCGTCACGATCGCGCGGAGTACGCAGTTCCAGTGGACCGTCGCCTGTGATAACGGTCTTTGTGGAATAACCGTTGCGGGAGTTAGCTCCTGGTCTGGACTGATTTTTCTCATACCCAGGATGGTGTGTCATCTCTGCATTGAGAGCGGCTTCAACGCTGAGCTTTTTCAGCAGCCGATCAAACTGACTGAGGTCTTCAGGGGTTTTGAGATTTTTGGCCAGTTCGTTAGCCAGAGCCTGTAACTGTTTTTCGTCCATAAATTAACCTTCATTTGATGCTGGATTGAACATATCAAAATCAGGCAATTACACAAATCTATGTACAGGCTCGCGGCTGTGTTTCATCAGTAGCGTCAGCGCGCCCAAACGGCGGTGCTGCATTATCTCATCATCATCCATCACCGTCACATCCACCAGATGAAACGGCCTTGTGTAGATTTTAGCCGCAAGGGCCGGATTATCAAAGCACTCCAGCCAGTTCATACTGTACGGGTACGGACTACGTTCCCCATGGTAAAAAAGCATCGGTATCACCAGCGGAAGCGTCCTGTGTTGCTCAAAGTGCCTGCATCGCCGCCACCGCATATCTGAGCATTCTGAATGCCATATACGCGTTTTCTGTGCTCTGGTGCTCCACAAGACAATACACATAACCCTCATCACCACTGACCGTCTTTATGCTGAACAGCGCATCACACACGAACTGCTTCAGGTCCTGCTCCACAAACGTGCAGGGCTCCAGTCGCAGCGTCGATAAATCACACAGCTGACGGTATTCCTCCGGAAGGTGAATCGAGACAAAATCCCGTGCCACTTCCGGCGACGCCATAAACGCCCTGAATGCAGCATCATGCGGCATGGGCGTGTTCTTCTCTTTTTCCTGTTCACAATAACCTGCTTAACGGTCAGAAGGCATTTTCACCAGGATTATATTCACCTGCACAACCATGTTCAGCCATGACCGCTGATAAGTGAACATCCGGAGTATATTATTCTGCCGCTGTTGAATTGCCGGTAAGCTCCCGGTCCTTTGCTCCGGCACACTGTTTTTGTTCCTGGCTCTCTGTCTGAGGTGAAACCTTCCAGGTATGTCGCCCCATTTTTGTTCGTCTCCATTTTTTTAAGAAGTGCTCAAGTGAAAAACTTTTTACCTCTCCGGGAGTTGTCGTATTTGCTGATATTGTTCGTTTGTTTAAAGAACCTGCTGGTCTTGCCATTAATATTACCTGCTGATTGCTTCACGCCCGGGCTCCTCGCACTGTGCGCGGGTTATTGTTTCGTTTTCAGTCCCGGGGGCACCAGGACTCTGTTTGCAGACCATAACGGCCTGACCTGTACTGTTTCTTCGGCTCTTTGATGCCCGTTTACGCCATTTGTTCCCTGCCCCTCTGTCTGATAACGAATACGCTCACTACGCACAGCACTGAACAATACCGGCAACAGCATGTCTTACATGACATTCGCTGTGCCATCCACCGGAAAACATTTTCAGATACCGGATGAGGTACCACTTCCATTGACAGCAAGAGGTAACAATACTGATGGTAACGCTGACCATTAACCGTAAACCGCAGGGTATTTTCAGTAAGTCACCGGCAACGCCGCTGCAGAATAAAACGAACACAGTACACAACGAGAAGCCTCTTCGGGTGAGGAATCAAACACCATGGCGACATATGACAAAACGCCAGCGCAAAAACCGTAAGCGTATAAATCGTCTTGTGGAACTCTGGCCTGAGTTATTCAACCGGGAAAAACCAAAACCGCTTAAAGTGGGGATAACTGACGACCTGATACAAGATATCGCCATCAGAGAACTGGCGTTTAGTGCAGGTGCATTACGCGCAGCAGTAGCGTCTTATGTGCAGTCTCCGCGCTATTACCGTGCGTTAATGGCTGGCGGCGCCCGTTATGACCTGAAGGGGCTGCCGTGCGGGGAAGTGACTCCACAGGAACAGAAAGAGGCAGAGACCCGGCTAATGGTGCTGAATGACCGACGAAAAGCCAGAAAACCTCGTTGACTGCACAACTGCGCTGATTCACTGAGCTGTAATCAATGTACAGCGCTGTACCGGACGATAGATAATGGCGGTCACAACCGGTAACCCCAGAGACAATGCGACTGTTTTTAACGCAACATACTGGCCAGATGTATCACCCCGGGCGATCTGAAAACGCTTTTCCACCCGGCATTGTCCGCCAGCACTTATCACCTGCCAGCTCTGTTGCAGTAAATCCACCACTTGCGAACATTCTTCATCAACTGTCACACTGGCTCGCGGATGGCAGAAAAGCTCCTGGCTGAACAGCAACAGGCATCGTATTGTTGCTCCTCCATGTTGTTCCCGCAACCAGCGTAATACCACCGGCGATGATGGACTGGCCGTGTGATTACGTTCAGTAATACGTTCGTGCACCTGTCGGTAAAAGGAAGTACAGAATGCATGAATCTGTTGCCCGTTGATGTTTCCTTCTGCCGAATAGAGCGTGAAGTGAAATGCCAACAGATTTGGCCAGTGGTCCACCGCCTGCTGAACAAAACGCCGGATGTCTCCCGGCTCTGAAATTAAGGCTTCGGTTATTTGCACGAAATGTTCCTTTTCAACCCCTGTTGAATTTTGTTAAGCCGGTGCAGACACACGGAAAACGCACATCAACACCGGCACGGTACGATACAAACACCAGTGACTGGCGAGACGAAGGGAATGACGAATCGGTCAGGAAAGAGCTACAACCTGCTGGCTGACCGGAGAATGTCTGCTGGAAGATGAGCGGGAGTTGTCAGCGCCAGCACCAGGGGCAGGGCCGGCTTCCACAATACCAGCGCCGGCATTTTGCACATTGCCAGCGTACCGGCATCACAACACGTTTCATGCTGCTGCTCCTCGTGATTCCTCTATTCGCTGCTGCATCCACTGCTCCACTTCGCTTTTGTACCAGCGACTGCTGCGCCCCAGTTTGATGGGTTTAGGGAAATGACCTTCACTGATCAGCTTGTAAAACCATTTATCGGTCATACCGGTGAAACTGGTGATGTAGTTCATGTCGATCAGGGGATCGTCGGCACGCAGCAATACACTGTCGTGGCCTGTTATTGAGGTCAACATAGTCAGGATGTCCTCTGTGAGATTTATGGAGGTTGGGCAAATGCTGGTGAATCTGCTGAACTGAGCTTTCAGAACAGTCCTGCAGATCCGGGATAGCCGGGATTACCGGCGAGGCAACAGGCTTCCGGATCGCACACACCACGACGATCGCGGGCGAAATCGAGGATGTCTTCGCAGTCCGGTGAACGACTGTCCAGCACCACATCCCGGGTGATCTGCTTCTGGTACGGTGCTGCTTCACCCGGTGATGCGAAGCCCAGTACGTTGCTCCAGGCATCCAGAATCAGCCGGTCCAGCTCAGGGCCGTCGAAATACTCTTGTCTGACGCATAACACCACGTGGTATTCCGGCTTTTCAGGATGACGGGTCAGGAGCCAGCAGAGATCTCGTCCAGGTGTTGCATTCATCAGCGCACTGACGGTTTCGATAAAGTCCATACCGAACCAGATCTTTCTGCTGCTGAAGGCGTTGTCATGTTCCCACGGCAGACGAAGCAGGATCCGCCGTACCCGGGAGCAGGACTGTTCACGCAGCGCACGGTTGAGAACACCGATGATTTTGTTCTGATAAGACGGCCAGAAGGGCGCCAGGCTATAGTCGAAATGAGGGATACCATTCATAAGATATGCTCCATATGGAAACACACGACGCATCCCCGCCAGCGAAAGACGAGCGTATTGTGAAACTGAAGGCGTCGTGTACAGAGGTTGTTGATGTAATAACCGTGGAACCGGGGATGGCAGATGTCGTATGCCAGGACAGTCAGGAGACCAGACAGGTGTAAAATTCCTGAGGTGGGTTTAAGGTGAATGATCTCCGTTGACTTCGGTTCACATCATTAATCAAGGCGGTAAGTTTTTACCGACGGAGTGTTTCCAGGAGCGGAAGCAGATAAAAATACCGTTGCATGACTTCAGAATGAGTGATCAGAATACGAGGTAAGGGCGTTGGCTGACGCCCTACCGTGGCATACGCTCAGGCACCGGATGCCGTTTTACAGGGTTCACCTGCCATCCAGTAGACGCCCCGCTCCACGACTGCAACCATAATTACGTTGACCAGAACCGTCATGCTGCTTCGTCTCATACTTCACGAGATAGCGGGCTCTCTCCATGGCTTTCTGCATCGCTTCCACATCACCACGCTTGACCCAGAGCACAGCGGATCCACCAGATTTTTTGTCAGAATCCTTCCGGGTATCAGAACATCCACCAGGCACAGGCGTATCATCGGAAGGAGGGCGAGCATCAGATGATGTCGGTTTACGGAAAGGCGTCCGCCTGGAAAAATGAACCAGTCCATTACCCTGCCAGGGCTCGAGATGCAGAGCACTGCACCATGCCAGTTGGATCAGCGTCGCCAGCGAAGAAGGAACGGTGAAATCCCCTGGCGAGCACCAGGTATCTTTGTTGAGCAGCAATATCACGTGATAATGTTTCCTGCCTTTTTCCTTGCCGAACTCCCGGCACCAGAAATAACGCAGAGTGGTTGCATACACACGCTTGTTGGCACGTCGTTTATGTCGCTGGTAAGCCTGAATTTTTGCTTTCAGGGATGCAAAAAAACGAGAAATCACAGCTGAATCTAAATCGGTATCCATGATGGTGGCAGGCATATACTCAGGGAAACGTAAATCCACCCGGATTAACGAGACGGCACGGTGTTGCGCCAGGGCACTGTTGAGAATGCTTTCAAAACGGGATAACCAGTAAGCATTGTGTATTGGTTGATTCATGATGAGAGATCTCCGTTGATTTGGATTGACTTCACATCATTAATCACTGTGGTAAAACTTTACGGCATCCCGCCATTGAGCAATGCTACAACTCTCTGATTAAGAGAGATTGAAACGGAATAAACCATCCCGTAACAAAAAGAGAATCCTGCACGTAAGGTAAAAACACGCAGCAACGGCATAAATGGTTTTTAAAAACTACAAAGCCTGAAGGGAAACGGATCAACAGAACGTGCAAACAAAACGTCAGAAACGCAATCAGAACGCTTTCTGGCGCTGTAAATCAACAGCAACACCAAACCTACGGCTTAACCACACAACTCGATCACAGAGCCGAATAGCGCTCTTAAAACCTGTTTACAGATAACCCCGCCACAAGAACAAAAACCACTAACATCAGAATCGATTTTCTCATCCTGAAAATGTTACGTTTCACTACGCACCATAAAAACGATTAACCATCGATAACGTAAACCTCATCTGAATCAAAACACCAGAACCAATCATCACGCTTTTTCTGAAAAGAGCCTTGCCCTGAGAAAAAAAAACACCAGGGCCAGTTAATCATCTCATCAATCTCATCGCTACAAAATCATCCATAAAACCATTTAACTAAATCGTCGTAAGCACTCCGTAAATCACGCCAGGTTATTCAGTCGGATTTGCGTTTTTACGTAAAGATACTTTTCTCCGGTTAACGGCCAAAACACGACAACTCATAAAAGATTAAATGTAACATCAGTAAAATCGAATAGCATATTGACTGCTTAAACAGGACAGGGAGTTTTGTAGTGACGTTAACTGATTTTAGCTATCGTAAAAACAGAACTAACAAATTTACTAAACTGGATGTGTATCAGACAAAGCAATGTGTATAGCAATACTTAATGAAAACACTTGTAGGGTTGTTTATGAAAATACGTGTATGTCTGGTAAAAAACTTAATAAAAAATACGTGTATAACACTTACTGAAATGCTTAGTAAAAATACTTAGTAAAATATGTGTAGAATTATCTATTTAAAAAGATATGTATATAACACTTAATAAAAACATGTGTATATAGTATCATACCGACATTCTCAACATCTTCAGACTTCCATACATACTGGGTGTTGATTTCTCACTTTTACAGCCAGCATGGAGTTTTCTGTTCTAAAAACAGAGCATATTTACTCTGGAATTATTTTCCCTGTCGGGATGTTTTTCACCTGAAAAATTTCTACAACACAACGGCGGTATAACATCATTCTGACATATTCATTCAGGTGAGTCGGACAAGGGATAATCCTGTTCTTTACCGAACGAACAGGCAGCGATAAAAAACTGATTCAGACGGCATTTCTGTCTGACAAACATTCTCATGCAGAAGACCGGGACATTTATTTTTCCCGAAAGGAAGTGATACCTGTTCTTATCATGGTAGCTGCATTACCTGATATCTTTCAGGCGAATCTCCTCCCTGTAAATCTGACCGTCGGATAAAAGAGATGAACATCAGGCAGATTTCCGTCAATAACGATAAGAGATGACCATCGTAAACATATCTTCCAGTAACGAACTGGCGCCTGCATATTACCGTTTATTCTCATACGTCATTAAAATATTGTCAGTTATAAAGGGCATACACCTGAAAATTATCACCATGTGACAACGTCACAGATGGTACTGACATATAAAAATCAACAAAATCGCGCCAAAAAACCGCGCCGATATTGCACATCTGTAATCCATCATTTCCTTTTTGAATAACCTTCCGTGGTTACCCGACATCCTGATAATGACGCCCATCGTACACGCTTTTCTTTGCTCAGACATCGCATACTTTTATCCTGCTCAATACCGCCTTCCTGCTAATCTTACCACTCGCTGACACACACAGAACAGCAACGTCCTCCGGACATACAGGCAGGGCAGAACATAATCCACCATGTTAAGTATATGTAACAACAATACACCATCAAGACCATTTCCATGGCCTTATATGTTACAACCTTAGAGCATGTATTTAGTCTCCAATAATACAGACTCGTCATTGTTCTTCTGAGACGACATGGGCATATCACAAAACTAATTGACTGACATATCATGAAAATGTCAGTATTTAATAATTTAATGTAGGTACAAACATGAGCGCAGATGGCATTTCCGATTTAATAAAACCAGAAATATTTCTTGTCATTTTCCCTGGTACAACAACCACAGCAAAACGGGGTGGCGCCGGGTGGTTGAATAATAAAAGAGTCGTGTTCTGGGTATGGCTTTATATCAGTAAAGCCAGTTATAAGAAGATGGGGATTTTTCAGCGCGGTTCTGCGCCCGAATCAATACCCTATCGTGAATACCATTTTCCCTCATACCCTGACACCCATGAAAAAAGGAAAAAGGTATTACGTGACTGGATATCCTTCATGCGCTCCCGTTTTAATATAAATCAGATAGCTCAGTTCTGTTATCGTATGGAAAATGAATGGGCATTCACCTTTGATAATATCCACGTTCCACGACACTTTAAGGAGGGAACTGATGACACAGAATGGTCATGGAATTACATTAAGAAAAAACGATTATTTTCCCTGAGCGGCCTGCAACACATTCAGCCTCAGAATAATTCTGAACGAAAGCTTCTCATTAATGCTTTTTTCGATACCTGTCTTATTGAAAACAACCCTGCCGACGATATTGACATAAAGAACATGTTACTCAGAAAGATGAATGCAGCGTTTTATAAAAGAAAGAGCCGGGCGCGTGCGCGAATTCACTCCCGGAATAACCAACAGATGTCAGTCAGTTCAGGAGCGGATAAACAGGTAAATATTCGTCTTAAGGATTTTCAGTATCAGCAACTTCTTTTTATCGCGCAGAAAGAAAACAAAAGTAAGTCAGAAATCATAAAGGAGCTCATTACCAGGGCATACCGGGCGATACAATAACCACCACGTTCACCATTTCATCCCGGCCATACATCATATGCACGGGATGATACTGACTATTCCCCCCCCCCTCAGATTAACCATGTCTGGTATACATAACGCATATTCTTTCGTTACGTCGTTCACATATTCACGTATAATTCCCCTTTTCTTATTATTATCGGACTTACTTTCCATTTCGGAGAAAAAACGGCTAAAAGTGAACGGATACTTTATACCTGAATGCAATAATGTAAAAAATAACACATGGGCCAGTTCTTCACTTAACGACATATCATTTTCTACAGGCTTAAATATAACGTCTCTTACATATTCTTTAGTGTGGAGAAATCTAAACGGCAAAGAAAACTGCCTTATAAAAAGTTCAGATACTCTTGTTTTTACACCGAGAATCCCCTTCAGATACTCGCTGCCTGTTTCACTCCTCCTGAAGTTTTCATCTTCCGTTGAAGGCAAATCCTCCATCAGTTTTTTAACTTCTGACAATGGATGTTTCTCAAGAAGATAAGAATATAAACTACCGGGAAATGAATACACATAACGAAGTTCTGAATCCCCCATCAGAGATGAGACTTTTTTCCTTATATAGGTTGGAACTAGAGTATATGAATGATTTATTCTTATACTTTCAGAAAATTTTATGGTGTTGGGCTCAGAATCAGCAAAAAAAGGAGAGACATTCTGAGAAGAAGGGCAACCAGTACAATTGGCTCTCGCTTCAGGCGGGTTCATTATTTTTGAGGGAATCTTAAAAACATCCACATAAACTCCTTTACGCCTCAATATTGCTGCCGTATGGTGAAGCATATAGACTTCTGCCACTTTTGAAATAAACATCTTTTCACATTGTTCTCCACACCACAAACTAAGTGTATGAATATCCATACCTACAGTTCTTTTTATCGTTTTTTCTGTATTTTTCCAGTATCGGGTGTTAAGAACAGCCTGTATCTTCGGCGGTTTTCTCCGCCCCATCATCATATGAAGTTCTTTTGCCTGCTCAGATAATCCTGTCATTTATTACCTCCGAATATATTCCATTAAAAATGGAAATAATTATACGCCCATATTACCTGAATGATAAACCGGATTAGTGTGATCCGGTTCAGTGAAATCAACAGGACACCGGTATGTCATTCAGCCATTCTTCCCTCTCTGCACAAGTGAAATCATATCTGACGTTTCTTCCTGAAGAAATACGCCAGAAAATCCTTGAACATCTCCACTGTGTTATTCATTACGAGCCCGTGATTGGTATTATGGGTAAATCCGGCACCGGCAAAAGCAGTCTGTGTAATGCCATTTTTCAGTCCCGTATCTGTGCCACGCATCCCCTGAACGGCTGCACCCGTCAGGCTCATCACCTTACCCTTCAGTTCGGTGAGCGCAGAATGACGCTGGTCGATCTGCCCGGCATCGGTGAAACACCGCAGCATGATCAGGAATACCGGACACTTTATCGTCAGCTGCTACCGGAACTGGATCTGATTATCTGGATCCTGCGGGCTGATGAACGCGCATATGCCGCCGACATTACCATGCATCAGTTTTTACTGAATGAAGGCGCAGATCCCTCGCGTTTTCTGTTTGTTCTCAGCCATGCCGATCGCGTGTTTCCTGCTGAAGAATGGAACGACACAGAAAAATGCCCGTCCCGTCAGCAGGAACTCTCACTGGCGACAGTAACAGCCCGGGTGGCCACCCTGTTCCCGTCATCATTTCCGGTACTCTCCGTTGCAGCGCCTGTCGGCTGGAATCTTCCGGCACTGGTGTCACTGATGATCCACGCACTGCCACCACAGGCAACCAGCGCGGTTTATTCACATATCCGGGGGGAAAACCGCTCTGAACAGGCCCAGAAACACGCACAACAGACTTTTGGTGACGCCATCGGGAAAAGTTTTGACGACGCCGTTGCCCGGTTCAGTTTTCCGGCCTGGATGTTACAGCTTCTGCGTAAAGCCCGGGCCCGCATTATCCACCTGCTGGTCACACTGTGGGATCACCTGTTCTGAACGCCTCGGGGGTTGACCTGAGGAAACTCATCATCTTTACACGACAACGGATTACGGCAACCGCTGCCGTATGCCGTCTGTCATTATCAATAACGCACTCTTTAATTTCTGAGGTAACCCATGAATACCAGAATGCTTTTTCCCCTGCTGTTCACTGTGGCATCACTCTCCGCCTCCGCCGGCAACTGGGCTGTCAAAAACGGCTGGTGTCAGACCATGACGGAAGATGGTCAGGCACTGGTAATGCTAAAAATGGCACGATTGGTATTACCGGCCTGATGCAGGAATGCCCGAATGGCGTACAGACGCTCCTGGGCAGCCGTATCAGTATTAACGGTAACCTGATCCCCACATCACAAATGTGTAATCAGCAGACGGGATTCAGGGCTGTTGAGGTGGAAGTCGGACAGGCGCCGGAAATGGTCAAAAAAGCCGTTCACTCCATAGCAGAGCGTGATGTGTCCGTTTTACAGGCATTTGGTGTACGAATGGAATTCACCCGCGGTGATATGCTGAAGGTCTGTCCGAAATTTGTCACATCACTTGCCGGTTTTTCCCCGAAACAGACGACCACTATTAATAAAGACTCCGTACTGCAGGCTGCCCGACAGGCATACGCCCGGGAATATGACGAGGAAACAACAGAAACCGCTGATTTTGGCTCTTACGAAGTAAAAGGCAATAAGGTTGAGTTTGAAGTGTTCAATCCTGAAGACCGTGCGTACGACAAAGTGACCGTCACGGTTGGGGCTGACGGTAATGCCACCGGTGCCAGCGTTGAATTTATCGGAAAATAGCCGGTATGTCAGACTGTCACCCTGTTTTATTGCCCGAAGGCCCTTTCTCACGCGAACAGGCGGTTGCCGTCACAACAGCTTACCGCAATGTGCTTATTGAAGATGACTAGGGAACGCATTTCCGGCTGGTTATCCGTAATGATGAAGGTCAGTTGCGCTGGCGGTACTGGAATTTTGAATCCGATGCCGGAAAACAGCTTAATGTGTGGCTCGCCAGTGAAGGGCTTCTCAGACAATAAACGTCATTCATTTCATCCATCAGGCCGCGTCTTCTCCGGGAGGCGCGGCTTTTTCATTTATATCGCTAACTCATTCATAAGGAACAAATCATGCGATTAGCAAGTCGTTTTGGTTATGCGAACCAGATACGCCGTGACCGCCCCTTAACCCGCGAAGAACTGATGCAGGTCGTCCCCAGCGTATTCGGGGAAGAGAAACACACATCCAGAAGCGAGAACTATACCTGGATCCCCACCATCACCGTGCTGGAAAGCCTGCAGCGGGAAGGTTTTCAGCCCTTCTTTGCCTGCCAGACCCGCGTTCGTGACCCGGGCCGCCGGGGATACACAAAACACATGCTGCGTCTGCGCCGTGGCGGGGAGATAACCGGACAACATGTCCCTGAAATCATCCTGCTGAACTCCCATGACGGTTCATCCAGCTACCAGATGTTACCCGGATATTTCCGTGCCATTTGTACCAATGGCCTGGTCTGCGGTCAGTCTCTGGGAGAATTGCGTGTTCCACACCGGGGAAATGTGGTGGAGAAAGTTATTGAAGGGGCTTACGAGGTGGTGGGCGTGTTTGAGCGGATTGAGGAAAAGCGTGATGCCATGCAGTCGCTGATTCTGCCGCCACCGGCACGCCAAGCGCTGGCACAGGCGGCACTGACTTACCGTTATGGTGACGAACATCAGCCCGTCACCAACGCCGACATTCTGACACCACGACGCCGGGAGGATTACGGTAAGTACCTGTGGAGTGCTTATCAGACCATTCAGGAGAATATGCTGAAAGGCGGAATTTCCGGTCGCAGTGCCAGAGGGAAACGTATCCATACCCGTGCCATTCACAGCATCGACACCGACATTAAGCTCAATCGCGCATTGTGGGTAATGGCTGAAACGCTGCTGGAGAGCATGTGCTGATGCCTTTTCCCTGAAAGCGCAGTTCTGACTCACGTCTGTCCCTTCCCCCGGGGTTTCTTCCATTCATTTACTTTTTATAAGGAATAATCTCATGACAACCGTCTCGCATAATTCCACCACTCCTTCTGTTTCCGTAACCGCTGCATCAGGGAATGACCAGCCTCAGCTGGTTGCCACCATAGTCCCTGATGAACAGCGCATCAGCTTCTGGCCGCAGCATTTTGGCCTCATTCCACAGTGGGTGACCCTGGAGCCCCGTGTTTTCGGCTGGATGGACCGTCTGTGCGAAGACTACTGCGGTGGTATCTGGAATCTGTACACTCTGAACAACGGCGGGGCATTTATGGCACCCGAACCGGATGACGATGATGACGAAATATGGGTACTGTTCAATGCCATGAACGGCAACCGCGCTGAAATGAGCCCGGAAGCCGCCGGCATTGCTGCCTGTCTGATGACGTACAGTCATCACGCCTGTCGTACGGAGTGTTATGCCATGACAGTCCATTATTACCGGCTGCGGGATTACGCCCTGCAGCATCCGGAATGCAGCGCCATTATGCGCATCATCGACTGAATGGAGGCAGGGACAATGCAGCAGCTTTCCTTTCTGCCCGGAGAGATGACGCCCGGCGAGCGCAGCCTCATTCTGCGGGCCCTGAAAACCCTGGACCGCCATCTTCATGAACCCGGCGTGGCCTTCACCTCCACCCGTGCGGCACGGGAATGGCTGATTCTGAACATGGCAGGACTGGAGCGTGAAGAATTCCGGGTGCTGTACCTGAACAACCAGAATCAGTTGATTGCCGGTGAAACCCTCTTCACCGGCACTATCAACCGCACGGAAGTCCATCCCCGGGAAGTGATTAAACGCGCCCTGTACCACAATGCCGCTGCCGTGGTGCTGGCACACAATCACCCGTCCGGTGAAGTCACACCCAGTAAGGCTGACCGGCTTATCACTGAACGTCTTGTACAGGCGCTGGCCCTGGTTGACATCCGGGTGCCGGACCATCTGATAGTCGGTGGCAGCCATGTTTTCTCCTTTGCGGAACACGGTCTGCTTTAACCCGTCACCGTCACAACCACATCACACCTGTTTTCACTTTTATCTTCTGTCTTCAGAGGTATCACACTATGAAAATCATCACCCGTGGTGAAGCCATGCGTATTCACCGTCAGCACCCGGCATCCCGTCTTTTTCCGTTCTGTACCGGAAAATACCGCTGGCACGGCAGTGCTGAGGCGTATACCGGTCGTGAAGTGCAGGATATTCCCGGTGTGCTGGCCGTGTTTGCTGAACGCCGTAAGGACAGTTTTGGCCCGTATGTCCGGCTGATGAGCGTCACCCTGAACTGATGTTCCGTCACCCGGAAAACGAGTACGACCAGATGGACTCAGACGCCGCTGTGGATGAGGCCATTCTCGTCAATGCATACATCTTCACCGAAACCGGTCAGCGCGCCGGCTGACCTGTCATCGTTAAACCATTCTTAACCACTTTTCAGAGAGGATTTTATCGTGTCAGACAAACTCTCCGGGATAACTCATCCCGACGACAATCACGACCGCCCCTGGTGGGGGCTTCCCTGCACAGTGAGGCCCTGTTTTGACGCCCGTCTGGTGCAGGAGGGTAACCGCCTGCATTACCTTGCCGACCGCGCCGGTATCAGAGGCCGCTTCAGCGACGCAGATGCATACCATCTGGACCAGGCCTTTCCGCTGCTGATGAAACAACTGGAACTCATGCTCACCAGCGGTGAACTGAATCCCCGACATCAGCATACCGTCACGCTGTATGCCAGAGGGCTGACCTGCGAAGCAGACACCCTCGGCAGTTGTGGTTACGTTTATCTGGCTGTTTATCCAACATCCGAAACGAAAAAGTAACCCTCCAGAATAACCTTCTGTTCCGGCCTGGTGTTTTCACCACGCCACTTTCCCATTTCTCATCTCTGCATATCAGGAAAACCTTCAGTATGAAAACATTACCCGATACACACGTACGGAAGGCATCGCGCTGCCCGTCTCCCGTCACCGTCTGGCAGACTCTGCTCTCCCGACTGCTGGACCAGCACTACGGCCTCACGCTGAATGACACACCGTTCGCTGATGAACGTGTGATTGAGCAGCATATTGAGGCAGGCATTTCACTGTGCGATGCGGTGAACTTTCTCGTTGAAAAATACGCGCTGGTACGTACCGACCAGCCGGGATTCAGCACCTGTACCCACTCTCAGTTAATAAACAGCATCGATATCCTCCGGGCTCGCCGGGCGACTGGCCTGATGACCCGCGACAATTACAGAACGGTAAATAACATTACCCTGGGTAAGTATCAGGAGGCGAAACGATGAAACTGGCCCTGACGCTGGAAGCCGACAGCGTTAACGTGCAGGCACTGAACATGGGGCGCATTGTCGTTGACGTCGATGGTGTTAATCTCACTGAACTGATTAATAACGTCGCTGAAAACGGTTATTCACTCCGTGTGGTGGAGGAATCCGACCAACAGTCAACCTGCACACCTCCGCCATTTGCAACCCTTGCCGGCATACGCTGCAGTACCGCACATATCACGGAAACAGACAACGCCTGGCTGTACTCGCTGTCACATCAGACGAATGACACCGGCGAATCAGAATGGATTCATTTTACAGGTAGCGGATATCTGTTACGTACCGGTGCGTGGTCGTACCCGGTTCTGCGGCTTAAACGCCTGGGGCTGTCCAGAACATTCCGCCGTCTGGTTGTCACACTCTTCCGGCGTTATGGCGTCAGTCTCATTCATCTGGATGCCAGTGCCGGATGTCTGCCGGGTTTACCCACTTTCGACTGGTAATCCGGAAATTCACAATATGAAATCATTAACCACAGAAACGGCGCTGGATATTCTGATTGCGTGGCTGCAGGACAATATCGACTGCGAATCGGAAATTATCTTTGACAACGATGAGGATAAAACGGATTCGGCAGCACTGCTGCCCTGCATTGAACAGGCCAGGGAAGATATCCATACCCTGCGCCAGTTGCAGTTTCTGCAACAGAACCGGTGAGTCTTACTCACCAGACTTCATTCCACTGACGTCAGCCTGAACAGGGCTGGCGTTTTCGTTTATAAACCAAAAGGGAAACCGATAATGTCAGACATCACAATCTCCCGTCCGGAAGTGGTCACCGGGCATACGGACGTTATTTGCTCAACCAGTATCCACCACATTCTGGCTGTACGAAAGAGTACACTGCTGCAAATCGACACACTTATCCGGCAACTGGCTGAAATATCAGCAATGACAGAAAGTATTGGCGGTAAAACCGCCCCGGACTGGGCCATGAAACAGGATTTTCGCTGCGGCTGCTGGCTGATGGAGAAACCGGAAACCGCAATGAAAGCCATCACCCGCAACCTTGACCGCGAAATCTGGCGTGACCTGATGCAACGTTCAGGGATGCTGTCATTAATGGATGCACAAGCCCGTGATACATGGTACCGGTCACTGGAGTACGATAATTTTCCGGAAATCAGCGAAGCGAATATCCTGAGCACGTTTGAACAACTGCACCAGAACAAAGATGAAGTGTTTGAGCGAGGGGTGATCAACGTTTTCAGGGGACTGAGCTGGAATTACAAAACCAATTCACCCTGCAAATTTGGCAGTAAAATTATCGTCAACAATCTGGTGAGGTGGGACCGGTGGGGGTTTCATCTTATCACCGGGCAACAGGCCGATCGACTTGCCGATCTGGAAAGAATGCTGCACCTGTTCAGCGGCAAACCGATCCCCGACAACCGGGAAAACATCACCATTCATCTGGATGATCATATCCAGTCTGTTCAGGGTAAAGAGGACTATGAAGATGAGATGTTCAGCATCAGATACTTTAAGAAGGGCTCCGCGCACATCACGTTCAGGAAACCAGAGCTGGTTGACAGGCTTAATGATATTATTGCCAGACACTACCCGGAAGCCCTGGCAAGCACAGTGAACAAAAGCCGCAAGGCATAAAAGAGGTATTTTACAATTCGCGAATATTAACTATTATTAATTGATAGTAATCAATCGGCGAGAAAATCACCATGCCTACCAGTGTATCCCTCAGTCCTTACTTTGAAACGTTTATCCGCGAACAAATAGAAAGTGGTCGGTATAACAATACAAGTGAAGTCATTCGTGCCGGACTTCGTGCTCTGGAAGAACGGGAACAGCAGATAAAGCTTGAATCACTCCAGAGCGCCGTGACCGCAGGCATCAACAGCGGTGAAAGTAAAAGTGCTGAAGAGGTATTCGGGCGACTGACGCACAAATACAAAAAGATGGCAGAAGGTGAACAGCCAATATGAAACTGACTGTTTCACCATTAGCAGAACACGATCTTGAAGCTATAGGTGACTGGATCGCTCAGGATAATCCTGTCCGTGCAATCAGTTTTACCGAAGAGCTTTACCAACAATGTCTGTTGATAGCCGAATCGCCAGTACTCTACAGAGCAAGACCCGAGTTAGGGGCAGGGATCAGAGGTTGTTCGTATGGTCGTTACCTTCTGCTGTTCAGGGTACTGGATACTGAAGTTCGTATCGAACGTATCGTTCATGGTTCCCGGGATATCAACAGGGTACTTGCAGAGCCAGACGACAAACCATCAGATCATTTCTGGCAGCCATAAACAAAATCTGTGCGTTAACGCTCCCTAACACAGGTAGCCAGGTATTTTATAAATCTCTGTATTTTGTTGTTACTTCGATTCCGCGATTCAGCATATCGAACCAGACAAAATGATTACAACAAAGCACAAAAAAGAGGGATTATAGCGTCAAAAGAATTCGAATTGCACATGGGGGCCTCATTGGTGGCCTCGAAAACAACAAAGACAAAACAATCGATACAAAACAATTGGTTATACAACAAGTTTCATTCCGAGTCCGGGCACCACTATTCATAAGGCCTCGCTGAAAAGCGGGGCTTTTTCTTTTTCTGGCTACGGTAAATTTCTGGCCGTTGCAACATGTTATTTGCGTGCTGTATTTCTCGCCATTTTCGACGATGTTTGTTGCTTTATACACACCAATACATGCAGGCGCTCACAGTGATATTCTGTTAATTATCACTCCCTGACGTTCCCCCTGATTGTGCGGCAATCGGCTCGCCACCAGCGGCATTCTCATTTTTTACAGACGTCAACATTTTCCTTATTAATCCATTAAATCGTCGTGACCGTTACGGCTGTTTAGGTGCCAAAGCTGAAAGTTCTGCTTTGAGTTCTGCACTTAATGCCGGGTCCAGCAAAATGTTTTCCAGTTCTTTACGGAACATCTGGTTATTCAGAAGGTTCGCTTTTAAATCACGAAGTAAATTACGCATGGAAAGCATGGCTTTTAGCTGAGGTATTTGTCGGGATACCTGTTCCGGGGAGAAATCCTTTATGCTCTGAAATGTCAACCTGATGCTGTCTTCGCTACCGTCATCAGCAAGTGTGTTATTAACGATAAGATTTACTTTTGGGGAATAGTCTGAAAGGACTGCATCAAAATTATTTTTGTTAAGATTAACTTTTTTACGCTCAGATAATGGCGCGGATTCCTGACCATTACTAAAATCGCCCGCAACCAGTAACTTCAGGGGTAATTCTGTTTTTTTACTCGCCCCCCCTGTATGCAGTTCTAATTTCAGATTAATACGAGCCTTTGGTATCTCCCGCTGGAAACTGTCACTCATAATCCCCTCACGTAATTCAGTTAAAGTCAAATTAATCATAATACTTATTTAACCGGATACTAAGGCAATGGCGAAATAAAAAAACAATACAGATCAATATATTGAGAATAAAAAACAATGGGAATGTTGCCAGACAATAAAAATAAGCACAGCGATATCAAGCAATTAAAAACGTCTTTATAAATATTCCTAATTGTATTTTTATTATGTGCTTTTATTTTTTCCTTACCCACACAACCTGTTAACAGACAGGCGGTACATCGTGCGAAACGTTGACTTACCTGGCTTCATCCTACTGGCAAAGTTATTCTGATAGCCCCGCTGACTTTGCCTTACTGATTCATAAGTATTCACCGCCATCCTTATCCAACACTCAGACCATCCCAGTTTCTACAGGCCTCACCATTGGCGGAAGAGATTTTATTTTAGGTAAGCGCAAATTTGCATTACAGAATATTCAGGCCTACACCCGAATAGCCTGATTAACCATAAAATATTGACGCAGCGCAGCATATTGACTATTCCTTGAACTTATATTCATACATTGTAATAGCACAGTAAATGTAGGATCTTATGCATAACGGAGTATTTATGACTTTTAAGCGTTTGGTTGTTATTACCGCTATATCCTGTATGTATACCGGATTTGCATTTGCAACGAATGTCTCGTTGAATCCTGCCCAGGTAGAACATCTGAATAACGTCATTCATCGTGAGGTAAAAGGGAAGAATGACCGTAATTTTGCCTATACAAACTGGACTGAAGCTCAACGCGTAGCCGAATTTATTTGCCGACCGCTGGCACTGAAAGAACTACAGAAGCAGTACACCGACGTAGATAAGGTTATTCTCGATCAGGGAAAACATAATATGCAGCGCCTGGTCTCACCTGCGCTCCTGACGGGCAATGGTCAGTACCGTCGGGGGATTAACTGGACGACTTTTCACTACGCATGTGAACTGTCAGTGAAAACCGGAGAGGCTATAGGGTTCAGATTGTTGAACAACAAAACCCTGACCATGGCTCCGGGACCCGTTATTCGTCCCGGGAGGCTAAGCCAGTGAAAAATATTCTTACCGCATTTCTCATCATCACTCTCCCGGCGTTCTCTGCCACGGCGGCCAGTTTTGATTGTCGGCAGTCCCACAGTGCGGATGAAAAAGCAATTTGTTCATCACATAGCCTGAATGATTTGGACGTGGAGTTGAGTGTTAAATATCAATTCCTTCATGGACTTTACGCGATGGGAGCCGCCGGGGAACTGCATGACTCACAGGTACTGTGGCTGGCTGAACGACGCCGGTGTGGTAGCGATACAACCTGCCTGAGAAAAGCATACAAACAGCGATTAAAAACTTTAAACCATCTTTATGACGCGATTAATAAACCACTCTGAATCTGAAGTGGGCTGTTGGTTGCCGGAGGTGCCTTCCTGCGAGGCACCTCCTTACCCGCGAGTATGGCGTAAAAGGGCCTGATGTTTGTCTCTCCATCAGCCCTTTCACTGAGCAAAATGTACGCTACAAAAATGAAGGATGGCCGGACGGAAGTGCTCTCTGGCATATGTGCAACCGATTCATCACGTGATAATCCCAATAATTATTTTTTATTTGGTAATAGTTTCCTTGAAAATATATGTACCAATAAATGCAATCTGGTCTGTTTTAATTCCACTGCCACCTGCAGAAATAATCAACCGGAAAACAATCTTGATATTTAATAGTCACTAATAAAACTTTATCATTCCCTTCTGCTTTATATGGAAATTGTCAACTGGTTAACTATACATAGCTTAAATAGTTGAATGCGGAATATCACCACCATTACCGAGGTGTTTTATTTATAAATAACAGTGTCATGCGTCTCTTTTTTTACAATGAAACAATCAACCTCTGAATTGTTTTTTTGATTCAATAGTTAAGCGCGAAACATTTTAATCATTGATAAAAATCCTAAACTCCTTGTTCATAATGTAGGGCTGTGTTAAATAGGTGGGCAAAATTTGGTTCCCCCTTCTCGCCTGTAATATTGCAGTATCTTCGCACTTCCATGAGACATTGCGACTTAATAAGAGGGTGATAAGTCCTGGATAAGAGCATGGACTAACCATATTTTTATATTTATTAAATAATTTGTTATAACCCATTGATTTAATATTAATAATTTATTATGGGTTCGGGTTTGTTGTGACTGTGGCACTATTTCCGTGCAAAGGAGCTGATATGTCTGAAAGACATTTACCTGATGACCAGAGCAGTACTATCGATCCATATTTAATTACCTCTGTTCGCCAGACTCTGGCAGAACAAGGCGCAGCATTACAAAACTTGTCTAAGCAACTGGATCCCGTACAGTACCAACGAGTCCTTAATTTGATAATGAACTGTAAAGGACACGTTATTCTTTCGGGAATGGGTAAATCAGGGCATGTTGGTCGTAAAATGTCAGCGACACTGGCCTCTACTGGTACGCCGAGTTTCTTTATTCATCCGGCAGAGGCTTTCCATGGCGATCTCGGTATGATTACGCCTTATGATCTCCTGATCCTTATTTCCGCCAGCGGTGAAACGGATGAAATTCTGAAGCTAGTCCCTTCACTGAAGAATTTCGGCAACCGAATTATCGCCATTACCAATAATGGAAATTCCACGCTGGCGAAAAATGCTGATGCCGTGCTGGAACTTCACATGGAGAATGAAACCTGCCCGAATAACCTTGCACCAACAACGTCCACCACGCTGACCATGGCGATCGGAGACGCGCTGGCTATTGCCATGATCCACCAGCGTAAATTTATGCCGAATGACTTCGCGCGTTATCACCCGGGCGGTTCATTAGGTCGTCGCCTGCTGACCCGTGTTGCTGATGTTATGCAGCATGATGTTCCTGCGGTGCACCTGGATGCGTCGTTTAAAACCGTGATTCAACGTATCACCAGCGGTTGCCAGGGTATGGTGATGGTAGAAGACGCAGAAGGCGAGCTGGCGGGTATTATCACCGACGGTGACCTGCGTCGCTTTATGGAAAAAGAGGATTCTCTGACATCCGCCACGGCTGCGCAGATGATGACGCGTGAACCACTGACTCTACCGGAAGAAACCATGATCATCGAAGCGGAAGAAAAGATGCAAAAGCATCGAGTCTCAACGTTATTGGTGACCAACAAGGCGAACAAAGTCACTGGTCTTGTACGAATTTTCGACTAATGAAGCAACGGGAGGCGAGAGGCCAGCTCCCTCGCCTCCACTGAAACTCTGATAATCGTTACATGTTGATAAAATTGAAGTCTGCCGTATCCTGGATGCGTGCTCGTCTGTCTGCCATCTCACTGACAGATATCCAAAAACACTTGGCGAAAATCATCATTCTGGCACCGATGGCTGTGCTACTGATCTATCTGGCTATCTTCAGCCAGCCTCGTTATATGAGCGAGTCGAAAGTCGCCATTAAACGCTCGGATGATTTAAATAGCGGCAGCCTGAATTTTGGTCTGCTTCTGGGTGCCTCTAACCCCAGTTCCGCGGAAGATGCGTTGTATCTGAAAGAGTATATCAACTCGCCGGATATGCTGGCGGCGCTGGATAAGCAACTGAATTTTCGTGAAGCATTTAGCCACAGCGGGCTCGATTTTCTTAATCATCTTAGCAAGGATGAAACCGCAGAAGGCTTCCTGAAGTACTACAAGGACCGTATCAACGTTTCGTATGACGATAAAACCGGATTGCTGAATATTCAGACACAGGGCTTTAGCCCGGAGTTTGCGCTTAAATTTAACCAGACCGTGTTGAAAGAGTCAGAACGCTTTATCAATGAGATGTCGCATCGCATTGCGCGTGATCAACTTGCCTTTGCAGAAAGCGAGATGGAAAAAGCGCGCCAGCGTCTGGATGCCAGCAAAGCGGAACTGCTCTCTTATCAGGACAGCAATAACGTCCTGGATCCACAAGCCCAGGCTCAGGCGGCGAGCACGTTAGTAAATACGCTGATGGCTCAGAAGATCCAGATGGAAGCAGATCTGCGTAACTTGCTGACATATCTGCGTGAAGACGCCCCCCAAGTGGTGAGCGCGCGTAACGCGATTCAGTCATTGCAGGCACAAATCGATGAAGAAAAAAGCAAAATCACAGCGCCACAGGGTGACAAGCTAAACCGTATGGCGGTGGATTTTGAAGAAATCAAATCAAAAGTAGAGTTCAACACCGAGCTGTACAAACTGACCCTGACCTCCATTGAAAAGACCCGTGTAGAAGCGGCTCGTAAGCTCAAGGTGCTGTCTGTGATCAGTTCGCCACAGTTGCCGCAGGAATCGTCTTTTCCAAACATCCCTTATTTGATCGCCTGTTGGTTACTGGTGTGCTGCCTGCTGTTCGGCACCCTGAAACTGTTGCTGGCTGTTATTGAAGATCACCGAGATTAACGCTGTCGCTGAATGAGTTTGTGATGAAATTATTTAAATCAATTTTACTGATTGCCGCCTGTCACGCGGCGCAGGCCAGCGCGGCCATTGATATTAACGCTGACTCAAACCTTACGGGGGCAGCACCACTGCCCGGTATTCTGAGTGGGCAGCAGTCGGATACACAAAACATGAGCGGCTTCGACAACACCCCACCGCCAGCACAGCCGGTGGTGATGAGTCGTATGTTTGGTGCTCAACTTTTCAACGGCACCAGCGCGGATAGCGGTGCAACGGTAGGATTCAATCCTGACTATATCCTTAATCCGGGCGATAGCGTTCAGGTCCGTTTATGGGGTGCGTTCACCTTTGATGGTGCGTTACAGATTGATCCCAAAGGCAATATTTTCCTGCCGAACGTTGGTCCGGTGAAAGTTGCTGGGGTTAGCAATAGCCAGTTGAACGCCCTGGTTACATCAAAAGTAAAGGAAGTGTACCAGTCCAACGTCAACGTCTACGCCTCCTTATTACAGGCGCAGCCAGTAAAAGTGTACGTTACCGGCTTTGTACGTAATCCTGGTCTGTACGGCGGCGTGACGTCCGACTCTTTACTGAATTATCTGATCAAGGCTGGCGGCGTAGATCCGGAACGCGGGAGCTACGTTGATATTGTGGTCAAGCGCGGCAACCGCGTGCGCTCCAACGTCAACCTGTATGACTTCCTGCTAAACGGAAAACTGGGGCTTTCGCAGTTCGCCGATGGTGACACCATCATCGTTGGGCCTCGTCAACATACGTTCAGCGTTCAGGGCGATGTCTTTAACAGCTACGACTTTGAGTTCCGCGAAAGCAGCATTCCTGTAACAGAAGCGTTGAGCTGGGCACGCCCTAAGCCTGGCGCAACTCACATTACGATTATGCGTAAACAGGGGCTACAAAAACGTAGCGAATACTATCCGATCAGTTCTGCGCCAGGCCGTATGTTGCAGAACGGCGATACCTTAATCGTGAGCACTGACCGCTATGCCGGCACCATTCAGGTACGAGTTGAAGGCGCGCATTCCGGCGAACATGCCATGGTGCTGCCTTATGGTTCCACAATGCGTGCGGTTCTGGAAAAAATCCGTCCGAACAGCATGTCGCAGATGAACGCGGTTCAGCTTTATCGCCCATCAGTAGCTCAGCGTCAGAAAGAGATGCTGAATCTCTCGCTGCAAAAACTGGAGGAAGCGTCACTTTCTGCCCAGTCCTCCACCAAAGAAGAAGCCAGCCTGCGTATGCAGGAAGCGCAACTGATCAGCCGCTTTGTGGCAAAAGCACGTACTGTGGTCCCGAAAGGCGAAGTGATCCTCAACGAGTCCAATATTGATTCTGTTCTGCTTGAAGATGGCGACGTCATCAATATTCCAGAGAAAACGTCGCTGGTTATGGTTCATGGCGAGGTGCTGTTCCCGAACGCGGTGAGCTGGCAGAAGGGGATGACCACCGAGGATTACATCGAGAAATGTGGTGGCCTGACGCAGAAATCGGGTAACGCCAGAATTATCGTCATTCGTCAGAACGGCGCTGCCGTCAACGCGGAAGATGTGGATTCACTCAAGCCGGGCGATGAGATTATGGTTCTGCCGAAATATGAATCGAAAAACATTGAAGTTACTCGCGGTATTTCCACCATCCTTTACCAGTTGGCGGTGGGTGCAAAAGTGATTCTGTCTTTGTAAGGAGTTGAAATGAGCAAAGCAGTTATTGTCATTCCGGCTCGTTATGGTTCATCGCGCCTGCCGGGTAAGCCGCTACTCGATATTGTCGGCAAACCGATGATCCAGCATGTTTACGAGCGTGCGTTACAGGTGGCGGGCGTTGCAGAAGTTTGGGTGGCAACAGACGACCTGCGCGTTGAACAGGCCGTGCAGGCGTTCGGCGGGAAAGCCATCATGACGCGCAACGATCATGAATCCGGCACCGATCGGCTGGTCGAGGTAATGCATACGGTGGAAGCAGATATCTACATTAACTTGCAGGGCGATGAACCAATGATTCGTCCGCGGGATGTAGAAACACTGTTACAAGGAATGCGTGACGATCCCGCGTTGCCGGTGGCAACACTATGCCACGCGATTTCTGCCGAAGAAGCGACAGAGCCAAGCACAGTAAAAGTGGTTGTGAATACCCGCCAGGATGCGCTTTATTTCAGCCGCTCACCGATCCCGTATCCGCGTAATGCTGAAAAAGCGCGTTACCTGAAACACGTCGGTATTTACGCTTATCGTCGCGATGTGCTGCAAAACTACAGCCAGTTGCCGGAGTCCATGCTGGAGCAGGCGGAATCACTGGAGCAGCTACGGTTGATGAACGCGGGGATCAACATTCGCACGTTTGAAGTTGCCGCAACAGGTCCGGGCGTCGACACCCCAGCATGCCTGGAAAAAGTGCGCGCCCTGATGGCACAGGAACTGGCTGAAAACGCATGATTGGCATTTTCTCGTCTGGCATCTGGCGTATTCCACATCTGGAGAAATTTCTGGCGCAACCGTGCCAGAAACTTTCTCTGCTGCGCCCTGTTCCACAAGAAGTTGATGCTATCGCCGTGTGGGGACATCGCCCCAGCGCGGCGAAACCAGTCGCCATCGCCAAAGCAGCGGGAAAACCGGTCATCCGTCTGGAAGATGGATTTGTGCGTTCGCTGGATCTTGGCGTCAATGGCGCACCGCCGCTTTCTTTGGTGGTAGATGATTGCGGCATTTACTACGATGCCAGCAAGCCTTCGGCGCTGGAGAAACTGGTACAGGATAAAGCCGGAAATGCGGCATTGGCTGATCAGGCCAGAGAAGCGATGCACACCATCGTGACCGATGATTTGTCGAAATATAATCTGGCGCCTGCGTTTGTGGCTGATGAGTCAGAACATTCAGACATCGTTTTGGTTGTCGATCAGACATTTAATGATATGTCAGTGACGTATGGTAATGCGGGTCAGAATGAGTTTGCCGCCATGCTGGAGGCCGCGATTGCAGAAAATCCTCAAGCGACAATTTGGGTGAAGGTGCACCCAGATGTACTGGAAGGAAAGAAAACAGGTTATTTCGCCGATCTGCGCGCCACGCAACGAGTACGTTTAATTGCCGAGAATGTCAGCCCGCAGTCGCTGTTGCGACACGTTTCCCGAGTTTACGTTGTGACCTCCCAGTACGGCTTTGAAGCCTTGCTGGCAGGAAAACCGGTGACATGCTTCGGCCAGCCCTGGTATGCAGGCTGGGGCTTAACGGACGATCGTCATCCGCAGTCGGCGTTGTTATCTGCCCGACGCGGTTCAGCCACACTGGAAGAACTTTTTGCCGCTGCATACCTGCGTTACTGTCGCTATATCGATCCGCAAACAGGAGCAGTAAGCGATCTGTTTACCGTGCTGCAATGGCTGCAATTACAACGCCGACATCTGCAACAGCGTAATGGCTATTTATGGGCGCCAGGCTTAACGCTGTGGAAGTCAGCGATCCTGAAACCTTTCTTGCGTACCGCGACAAACCGGCTGAGTTTTTCACGTCGCAGCCCTGCGGCGACCGCTTGCGTGGTATGGGGTGTAAAGGGAGAGCAGCAATGGCGAGCCGAAGCGCAGCGAAAATCACTGCCGTTATGGCGAATGGAAGATGGTTTTCTGCGTTCATCCGGACTTGGCTCTGACCTGCTGCCACCGCTATCGCTGGTGCTGGATAAACGCGGGATCTACTATGACACCACGCGCCCCAGCGACCTGGAAGTGCTGCTGAATCATAGCCAGCTAACGCTGGCGCAGCAGATGCGAGCAGAAAAATTACGCCAGCGACTGGTTGAAAGCAAACTGAGCAAGTACAACCTGGGAGCCGATTTCTCTCTACCAGACGAAGCTAAAGGTAAAAAAGTTATCCTGGTGCCGGGTCAAGTAGAGGACGATGCCTCTATTAAAACAGGCACTGTCTCGATTAAGAGCAACCTTGAGCTATTACGCACAGTACGCGAGCGTAATCCGCACGCCTACATTATTTATAAACCGCACCCGGATGTACTGGTGGGGAATCGCAAGGGCGATATTCCGGCAGAACTGGCTGCTGAACTAGCTGATTATCAGGCACTGGACGCAGATATTATTCAATGCATTCAGCGCGCAGATGAAGTGCACACCATGACGTCGCTGTCGGGATTTGAAGCGTTATTACATGGTAAGCACGTACATTGTTACGGCCTGCCCTTCTATGCCGGTTGGGGTTTAACCGTCGATGAACATCGCTGCCCGCGTCGCGAACGAAAATTAACGTTAGCGGATCTGCTATATCAGGCGCTGATTGTTTATCCAACCTATATCCACCCAACACGGCTACAACCTATTGCGGTTGAAGAAGCGGCAGAATATTTGATCCAGACGCCGCGCAAGCCGATGTTTATTACCCGAAAAAAAGCGGGGCGAGTAATACGCTATTACCGAAAATTAATTATGTTCTGCAAGGTCAGATTTGGCTAAACAATTTCATGGTTGACTATTACACAAATTATTTATGCAAGGTAATGCACTAACCGTTTTATTATCCGGTAAAAAATATCTGCTATTGCAGGGGCCAATGGGACCCTTTTTCAGTGATGTTGCCGAGTGGCTAGAGTCATTAGGTCGTAACGCTGTGAATGTAGTATTCAACGGCGGGGATCTTTTTTACTGCCGTCATCGACAATACCTGGCTTACTACCAGACACCGAAAGAGTTTCCCGGATGGTTACGGGATCTCCACCGGCAATATGACTTTGACACTATCCTCTGCTTTGGCGACTGCCGCCCATTGCATAAAGAAGCAAAACGCTGGGCAAAGTCGAAAGGTATCCGCTTCCTGGCATTTGAAGAAGGATATTTACGCCCGCAATTTATTACCGTTGAAGAAGGCGGAGTGAACGCATATTCATCGCTACCGCGCGATCCGGATTTTTATCGTAAGTTACCAGATATGCCTGCGCCGCATGTTGAGAACTTAACACCTTCAACAATGAAACGTATTGGTCATGCGATGTGGTATTACCTGATGGGCTGGCATTACCGTCATGAGTTTCCTCGCTACCGCCACCACAAATCGTTTTCCCCCTGGTATGAGGCTCGTTGCTGGGTTCGTGCATACTGGCGCAAGCAACTTTACAAGGTAACACAGCGTAAGGTATTACCGAGGTTAATGAACGAGTTGGATCAACGTTATTATCTTGCTGTTTTGCAGGTATATAACGATAGCCAGATTCGTAACCACAGCAATTATAACGATGTGCGTGACTATATTAATGAAGTCATGTACTCATTTTCGCGTAAAGCGCCGAAAGAAAGTTATTTGGTGATCAAACATCATCCGATGGATCGTGGCCACAGACTCTATCGACCATTAATTAAGCGGTTGAGTAAGGAATATGGCTTAGGTGAGCGCGTCATATACGTGCACGATCTCCCGATGCCGGAATTATTACGCCACGCAAAAGCGGTGGTGACGATTAACAGTACGGCGGGGATCTCTGCGCTAATTCATAACAAACCGCTCAAAGTGATGGGCAATGCCCTGTACGACATCAAAGGATTGACGTATCAAGGGCATTTGCACCAGTTCTGGCAGGCCGATTTTAAACCGGATATGAAACTGTTTAAGAAGTTTCGGGGGTATTTATTGGTGAAGACACAGGTTAATGCGGTTTATTATGGGGAGATGATTTTTAACAAGATAAAAAAGAAAAAAAGGATTGTATTATGCTATCAAAAAAAACATCACAATGAATGGCATTAACATAACCATTCATAAACACCCATCCATTAAATAAAGATTAATATACTATAATTAGAAAACACAAAAAATCATTATAATAAATAGCATATATTATACATTTATTAACCAGTTATATACTGGTAAAGTTAACATGAGCACTTTGTAATGCAGCTTTGATGGCGTTTGTATCAACTAATATTGAGTCTGGCGCAGAAAATGGTCGATTTTTATTAGTAAAATCAGAATTTCCGATGTAAAGACTTTCTTTATTTCTTAACGCCTGAATGTGCCATCGCGACCATGAATCCCAATATTTTTGGCGATCCGGTGAAATTCCCTGAGATGTATATCCTGTTGTAGGTGAATTCATTAACGAGTCGGTACGATGGCTTCCTAGTGTCAAAGGCAATTTAATACGATGTATAGAGGAAGCACCAAAAATTAGCTTAAGTCGAGCAATGAATTCACTATCAGCACCCGTTTTAACACAGTCCCAAACGCCCGCTTTTTGCAATACATCCGCTCTTCTAAACAGCAGAGAAGAAGGATTCAGTCTTTTTAGTGGATAGACCGCACGCGCATAGAAAATCCCATTATCTTGCAACCTTACCCAATCAGAGATCGAACAAATTAGTTTAGGGTTTAACAATAAAGGTGATATCTGCCTAAATAATTTTTCAGGATGGGACCAGTCATCTGAGTCATGGCATGTCACAAACTCTCCCTTTGCTTGTATTAAACCTATTCGTTTTGCGGCATATGTTCCAACATTTTGTGGCAGACTAATAATTTTTATTCGAGTATCTTTGAGTGCTAATCTCTGAAGACGGAATAGCGTATCATCGGTGCTGGCATCATCCACAATAATTAGCTCAAATGAACGATATGTTTGATTAAGCAATGATATTACTGCATTTTCCACCCGCCTACCGGTATTGTATGTTGTCATTAAAATAGAAATCAGAGGGCCCGTTTGGACAGGATAAGGAACCGATGTAATAATATTACAAGGTGACAAAGGAGATGAGTTATCTGCCAGTGCGACCGGAGATAAACCAAAGTACTTATAGTATTTGTTAAGCCTATTTAAAGAGATTTCTGCCGTTTCTCTGAAAGCATTATTTTGCAAGAGTAATATATCAGGGGAATATACAATATCACTGGCATCAATCTGAGCGAGTGTTGATATAGCTTTTTGAGTTAACCCGATTCTTAATTGAAGAGCTGTATACAAGTCTAAGGGACAATTATCGACATTATCTAATAATGATAATGAAAACGTAGGAGAGTATGATGCTAAAGTTTTTGCTAACTCAACTTTTTGATGTGTGTCTGTGAACTCGTCTTTAAACTCCAGGAGTAATTTCGGAGTTAAGCTTATGTCACCACAGGCAATTTTAGCTATTTTAATTGCTAATTTACACCGCCAATCTGGCGGTGTATCAGTAAGATTATGTAATGACCAATACATATTAAGCCTGTACATTGCCAATATACGTTTTGACTGCCAAAATCGGCAGTCATCTTGTATTGCAGCTAAAGCATGTACATATCGACTTTTCTTTAATAGCCATAAAAATTTTAAATTATTGAACATAATTAAGAGTCGACACCAAATAAATCTCGCGTATAAACTTTTTCACTTACATCTTCTAATTCTGACGTGCGGCGATTGGCTACTATAACATCAACACGTTCTTTAAAAGAATTAATATCACGCTCAACATAAGAACCAAAGAAATAAGGCTCTTTTAGTACAGGTTCATATACAACTATCTCAATTCCTTTGGCTTTGAGTCGTTTCATTACACCTTGAATACTACTTGCTCTAAAGTTATCACTACCTGCTTTCATTATGAGGCGATAGATTCCTACAACTTTTGGTTTACGACTTAATATATCCTCCGCAACAAAGTCTTTTCGGGTAGTATTGGCATCGACAATAGCCTGGATTAAGTTCTGCGGAACATCACGATAATTTGCGAGTAATTGCTTGGTATCCTTAGGTAAGCAATAACCTCCATAACCAAAAGAAGGATTATTATAATGTTGACCAATTCTAGGATCTAAACCAACACCCTCTATAATTTGCTTTGTATCTAAACCATGAACGGAGGCATAAGTATCCAATTCATTGAAATAAGCAATCCGCATTGCAAGGTAAGTATTTGCAAAAAGTTTAATGGCTTCAGCTTCAGTGCTATCCGTTAACAATATTGGAATATCTTTTTTTATAGCACCTTCACAGAGAAGCTCAGCGAACTTTCTTGCTCGTTCGCTACGCTCTCCGACAACTATACGAGATGGATATAGGTTGTCATAAAGAGCTTTACCTTCACGTAAAAATTCTGGGGAAAAGATAATATTATTCGTGTTTAGAGCGCGTTTTAGTCGTTCAGTAAAACCCACGGGGACTGTAGATTTGATTATGATAGTTGCTTGAGAATTTACTTCTATAACATCACGGATAACTTCCTCTACTGAGCTTGTATTAAAATAATTCGAAACTGGATCATAATCAGTAGGAGTAGCTACTATTACATATTCTGTATCTTTATATGCAGAATGCTTATCCTGAGTTGCATATAATTTTAGCTTTTTATTAACCAGATAATATTGTATGTCCTCATCAATAATTGGTGACATTTTATCATTAATGAAGTTTATTTTTTGTTTGTTGATATCAATTAAAGTAACATCATGATTCTGTGAAAGTAGGATAGCATTGGATAAACCGACATAGCCGGCTCCAGAAATGGTAATTTTCATATAATCTAAC
>NZ_PTSN01000033.1:0-31313 GCF_002965865.1 Escherichia sp. MOD1-EC6098 | reverse complement strand
CCAGCTCTGAGCCTCAAGACGATCCTGAATGTAATAAGCGTTCATGGCTGAACTCCTGAAAATGGCTGTGAAAATATCGCCCGCGAAATGCCAGGCTGATTAGGAAAACAGGAAAGGGGGTTAGTGAATGCTTTTGCTTGATCTCAGTTTCAGTATTAATATCCATTTTTTATAAGCGTCGACGGCCTCACGAAACATCTTTTCATCGCCAATAAAAGTGGCGATAGTGAATTTAGTCTGGATAGCCATAAGTGTTTGATCCATTTTTTGGGACTCCTGGCTGATTAAGTATGTCGATAAGGCGTTTCCATCCGTCACGTAATTTACGGGTAATTCGTTCAAGTAAAGATTCGGAAGGGCAGCCAGCAACAGGCCACCCTGCAATGGCATATTGCATGGTGTGCTCCTTATTTATACATAACGAAAAACGCCTCGAGTGAAGCGTTATTGGTATGCGGTAACGCCGCGTTCAGGCGGCTTTGATAGTCATATCATCTGAATCAAATATTCCTGATGTATCGATATCGGTAATTCTTATTCCTTCGCTACCATCCATTGGAGGCCATCCTTCCTGACCATTTCCATCATTCCAGTCGAACTCACACACAACACCATATGCATTTAAGTCTTTCGAAATTGCTATAAGCAGAGCATGTTGCGCCAGCATGATTAATACAGCATTTAATAAAGAACCGTGTTTATTTAGTCGGTATTCAGAGTCTGACCAGAAATTATTAATCTGGTGAAGTTTTTCCTCTGTCATTACGTCATGGTCGATTTCAATTTCTATTGATGCTTTCCAGTCGTAATCAATGATGTATTTTTTGATGTTTGACATCTGTTCATATCCTCACAGATAAAAAATCGCCCTCACATTAGAGGGCAAAGAAGATTTCCAATAATCAGAACAAGTCGGCTCCTGTTTAGTTACGAGCGACATTGCTCCGTGTATTCACTCGTTGGAATGAATACACAGTGCTGTGTTTATTCTGTTGTTTATGCCAAAAATAAAGGCCGACTATGCGGCCTGAAATTACTTAACCAATGATGCTGCATATTCGATAAGGTAAAGCTTTGGGGCCAGCCAAATTTTTAACCAAGTCATATTGGTTACTACACCAATAATAAAAATCCCCCACAGAGTCAAAACTCCAACCAATGGCTGATAAGAAGGTTAATATCTCCTTTGCTATCCCAAACCATTGTCGGCCTGTATTTGGGATTTCCCCTCTCCCATGAGTATCCTTCATCACCGATTTTACCTGTCTCAACTCTTTGGCACTGCTTCTTCATAAACCAGAAAACCAGTGGGATTGTTAGAATGGCTATTAATGTTTTAATCAGACTGTCAACCATATTCCATAGCAGCAACTGATGAACAACATCAGGAATCTGCGCTTGGCTGAATGAAACAGCCGCGTCTATTCCATTGCTGGCTTTTTGCAGTAGTTCTACGAGAATCTTGTTTGCTTGTTCTTCCATATATCCCCTTGATTGTAATAAGCATGAAATTATTTACGGCCAAAAAATAAAGGCCACCATCAGGCAGCCTTGTTATTCTGTTTACCAAGTTCTCTGGCAATCATTGCCGTCGTTCGTATTGCCCATTTATCGACATATTTCCCATCTTCCATTACAGGAAACATTTCTTCAGGCTTAACCATGCATTCCGATTGCAGCTTGCATCCATTGCATCGTTTGAATTGTCCACACCATTGATTTGTATCAATAGTCGTAGTCATACGGATAGTCCTGGTATTGTTCCATCACATCCTGAGGATGCTCTTCGAACTCTTCAAATTCTTCTTCCATATATCACCTTAAATAGTGGATTGCGGTAGTAAAGATTGTGCCTGTCTTTTAACCACATCAGGCTCGGTGGTTCTCATGTACCACTACAGCGAGAAATCGGATAAACTCTATTCACCCCTACAGAGAGCAAAAGAGAAACGCCGATGAACAACTCATGGTGGCAGGAACTAATGCATTTTTTCCTGCAAGGAATGACACTTAAACAGTTGATTCATATGCTAATCATCCTGATCATATTGATTATTGTTATGCCGGTAAGCGTAAAAGAATGGATAAACCTGCATAATCCAGAAATCCTTCCTCATTACTGGATGTATTACATCCTGTTGTTTTGCGTTAGCTATGTGCTTAACGGCGTTGTTAATTCCGCTTATCACGCTGTGACTGAAAGAATTGAGGTATCCGCTGCTCAGAAGCGCAAATCTAAAGAAGAAAAATATGTGCAAGATTTGTTTGATTCATTAACTCTTGGAGAAAGAGCGTATTTGGCATTTGCTGTAGCCGCTAATAACCAGCTACAAACGGAAAAGGGAGCTCATGAATCAATTTCATTGCTCAAAAAAGGACTCCTCGCTCGAAGGCCTCCTGCTGTTGGATATCCTGATACCGACCGTTTCGTTATCCCTGAAAGCTATAGACATGAGTGCTACATTAGGTTTGCCGGGAAGGCAGACAGCCTTATGGATGAACTTATCGCTCAGGATAAGCATGGCAAAAACAAGTAATTAGCAAATGAATTTATCATCTCGCCGTCAGTTGTTTTGATTTCCGGTAGCCTGCCGCGTAAATGGCTACGTTTGGCAGGCAAATACTTCCACTGCATTCATCTGCCTTCTTGCAGCGAAGGCTTCCGAGTGATGCTGCTTTGTCTGCTCTGACGCAACCAAAGAGCTTTAGCGCAATTTTTCGCGCCAGTCGCTGTTCTTGCATTGCCTGCTCACGTTGAGCCTGTCTGCGTGCTCTGCGGCGATTTCTGGCGTTATCGTCAGCCAGATATGTAATGACTACTGCCATGTTGACCTCCGATGATTGACTTTGGCGGTGACGCGCCGGGTGCTTATCTTCCGGTTGCCGTCGTGCAGCTGCACTTCACGTCACCCCACCCCAAAGCCAACTACTCTTTGGTTCCCGCATTTCGGCGGGACAATCCCATCAATGTTAAAGAGCCTGCCAATCTGTTCCGTTTGGCTACCAGCGTCCTGCTGATGACTTAAATTTAAGATTTCTTTAATTGCTGGTCAAGGGTGTTTTTGAAGAAAACTTAAATTTTATTGCGAAGTTTAAGTTTTGCTTTGATTTTTAAAGGAAAGAAAAAAAGGGGCGAATGCCCCTTATGGAAGGTTTGCTATTTTTGCATCGACAACTACACCGATGATTTTGCAGTTCCCGTTGATCTCAATCATCGGATATTGTGGGTTAAGTGGTTTTAGAAACCTTCTGCCAGCATCAATAACTAACTTCTTGAAAGTTGCCTCGTTTTCTCCTTCGAGCTTTGCCACTACCAGCTTCCCATTACGAGGTTCTACTTCAGGATCGACTAGTATTATCATCCCTTCCGGGATGCTAAGACCGGCTGGAGCCGTCATCGAATCACCCTTTACGTCCAGCCAAAACGAATCTTCTGAACAATCTACGGTTGTATCGTACCAGTTATCTATTGCACGCTTATGATATGGCTCTACAGCTTCCATCCAACATCCTGCGCTTACCCAACTAATTAGAGGATACGAACCTCTTGGATCATGCCTGCTGTGATAGGCAATGTTTGAAAGACTATCTTCTCCTTTCAACAAGTAATCAGGGGAGCACTGTAAAGCCTTGGCTAAAGCCAATAGGTTTTCGCCATTGGGCTCAGTTTCAGAACGCTCCCATTGGGAAATAGCAACATTAGACACGCCAACCATCTTGCCAAGGGCAGCCTGCCTAATCTTAAGTTCTTTTCTGCGAGCGCGAATACGCTCACCCATCAGTTGTGTATTCATAGTTAAGACATCTTAAATAAACTTGACTTAAGATTCCTTTGATAGATAATTTAAGTATTCTTTAATTTCGGAGCGAGTCTATGTACAAGAAAGATGTTATCGACCACTTCGGAACCCAGCGTGCGGTAGCTAAAGCGTTAGGCATTAGCGATGCAGCAGTCTCTCAGTGGAAGGAAGTCATCCCAGAGAAAGACGCCTATCGACTGGAAGTCGTTACAGCTGGCGCCCTGAAGTATCAAGAAAGTGCTTATCGCAAAGCGGCATAAGCAAATTGCTCTTTAACAGTCATGGTCCTTATTCCCGCCGAAATGCGGGAATACAACGCGCATCAGTTGGTGCGTATAACTTCTTATTTGTTAAGGAAATACTTACATATGCAACTTACAAGTACTCGCAAGAAAGCGAATGCAATCACAAGCAACATCCTGAATCGAATTGCTGTACGTGGTCAGCGAAAGGTTGCTGATGCATTAGGGATTAATGAATCGCAAATTTCGCGATGGAAAGACAGCTTTATCCCAAAGATGGCCATGCTTCTGGCTGTGCTGGAGTGGGGTGTTGAAGACGAGGAATTAGCAAAGCTAGCAAAGAAAGTAGCCATGGTGCTGACAAAAGAAAAGCCTCAAGACTGCTGCAACAGTTTTGAGGCCTGATGTAGAAAGACTGGATCAATCCACAGGAGTCATTATGACAAATACAGCAAAAATACTCAACTTCGGCAGAGGTAACTTTGCCGGACAGGAGCGTAATGTGGCAGATCTCGATGATGGTTACGCCAGACTATCAAATATGCTGCTTGAGGCTTATTCAGGCGCAGATCTGACCAAGCGACAGTTTAAAGTGCTGCTTGCCATTCTGCGTAAAACCTATGGGTGGAATAAACCAATGGACAGAATCACCGATTCTCAACTTAGCGAGATTACAAAGTTACCTGTCAAACGGTGCAATGAAGCCAAGTTAGAACTCGTCAGAATGAATATTATCAAGCAGCAAGGCGGCATGTTTGGACCAAATAAAAACATCTCAGAATGGTGTATCCCTCAAAACGAGGGAAAATCCCCTAAAACGAGGGATAAAACATCCCTCAAATTGGGGGATTGCTATCCCTCAAAACAGGGGGACACAAAAGACACTATTACAAAAGAAAAAAGAAAAGATTATTCGTCCGAGAATTCTGGCGAATCCTCTGACCAGCCAGAAAACGATCTTTCTGTGGTTAAACCGGATGCTGCAATTCAGAGCGGCAGCAAGTGGGGGACAGCAGAAGACCTGACCGCCGCAGAGTGGATGTTTGACATGGTGAAGACTATCGCACCATCAGCCAGAAAACCGAATTTTGCTGGGTGGGCTAACGATATCCGCCTGATGCGTGAACGTGACGGACGTAACCATCGCGACATGTGTGTACTGTTCCGCTGGGCATGCCAGGACAACTTCTGGTCCGGTAACGTGCTTAGCCCGGCCAAACTCCGCGACAAGTGGACCCAGCTCGAAATCAACCGTAACAAGCAACAGGCAGTCGTGACAGCCAGCAAACCAAAACTCGACCTGACAAACACAGACTGGATTTACGGGGTGGATCTATGAAAAACATCGCCGCACAGATGGTTAACTTTGACCGTGAGCAGATGCGTCGGATCGCCAACAACATGCCGGAACAGTACGACGAAAAGCCGCAGGTACAGCAGGTAGCGCAGATCATCAACGGTGTGTTCAGCCAGTTACTGGCAACTTTCCCGGCGAGTCTGGCTAACCGTGACCAGAACGAACTGAACGAAATCCGCCGCCAGTGGGTTCTGGCTTTCCGGGAAAACGGGATCACCACAATGGAACAGGTTAACGCAGGAATGCGCGTAGCCCGTCGGCAGAATCGACCATTTCTGCCATCACCCGGGCAGTTTGTTGCATGGTGCCGGGAAGAAGCATCCGTTATCGCCGGACTGCCAAACGTCAGCGAGCTGGTTGATATGGTTTACGAGTATTGCCGGAAGCGAGGCCTGTATCCGGATGCGGAGTCTTATCCGTGGAAATCAAACGCGCACTACTGGCTGGTTACCAACCTGTATCAGAACATGCGGGCCAATGCGCTTACTGATGCGGAATTACGCCGTAAGGCCGCAGATGAGCTTGTCCATATGACTGCGAGAATTAACCGTGGTGAGGCGATCCCTGAACCAGTAAAACAACTTCCTGTCATGGGCGGTAGACCTCTAAATCGTGCACAGGCTCTGGCGAAGATCGCAGAAATCAAAGCTAAGTTCGGACTGAAAGGAGCAAGTGTATGACGGGCAAAGAGGCAATTATTCATTACCTGGGGACGCATAATAGCTTCTGTGCGCCGGACGTTGCCGCGCTAACAGGCGCAACAGTAACCAGCATAAATCAGGCCGCGGCTAAAATGGCACGGGCAGGTCTTCTGGTTATCGAAGGTAAGGTCTGGCGAACGGTGTATTACCGGTTTGCTACCAGGGAAGAACGGGAAGGAAAGATGAGCACGAACCTGGTTTTTAAGGAGTGTCGCCAGAGTGCCGCGATGAAACGGGTATTGGCGGTATATGGAGTTAAAAGATGACCATCTACATTACTGAGCTAATAACAGGCCTGCTGGTAATCGCAGGCCTTTTTATTTGGGGGAGAGGGAAGTCATGAAAAAACTAACCTTTGAAATTCGATCTCCAGCACATCAGCAAAACGCTATTCACGCAGTACAGCAAATCCTTCCAGACCCAACCAAACCAATCGTAGTAACCATTCAGGAACGCAACCGCAGCTTAGACCAAAACAGGAAGCTATGGGCCTGCTTAGGTGACGTCTCTCGTCAGGTTGAATGGCATGGTCGCTGGCTGGATGCAGAAAGCTGGAAGTGTGTGTTTACCGCAGCATTAAAGCAGCAGGATGTTGTTCCTAACCTTGCCGGGAATGGCTTTGTGGTAATAGGCCAGTCAACCAGCAGGATGCGTGTAGGCGAATTTGCGGAGCTATTAGAGCTTATACAGGCATTCGGTACAGAGCGTGGCGTTAAGTGGTCAGACGAAGCGCGACTGGCTCTCGAATGGAAAGCGCGATGGGGAGACAGGGCGGCATGAGACGACAGCGACGAAGTATCACCGACATCATCTGCGAAAACTGCAAATACCTTCCAACGAAGCGCTCCAGAAATAAACGCAAGCCAATCCCAAAAGAATCTGACGTAAAAACCTTCAATTACACAGCTCACCTGTGGGATATCCGGTGGCTAAGATATTGTGCGAGGAAATGACAATGGATTATTCACAGTTAAGTGATTTTGAAATTAACAGAATGGTAGGAGACATAATTTTTAAAGGCCTTTGGGCAAGTAAACCGGAAACATCAGGGAATAACACCAACAAATGGTATTACGGAAATGCTGATACAACTTTTGAGCCATTAAATCATTTGCCTGACTACTGCAATGATCCGAGCGCTTCATGGCCGATTATTGAGAAATACAGGATTTCTATCTTAGACCAGTTAACTGAATGGTGTGTGGATGCAAAAGGCGTAAGCCCAATATTTGATACCAGACCTCTCCGCGCCGCCATGATTGTCTTTCTCCTGATGCAGGAGGCCAATAATGCTTAGCCCATCTCAATCCCTTCAATCCCTTCAATCCCTTCAATACCTGAAAGGAAGCATAGAGCGGGCTTCAATGTGCACAGAGTGGATTCTATCTAGGTTTAGCGCATACAGAAGATTGCCGGTAAAGGGCATGCCAAGCAAGTCGATGCTGCATATGCAAAAGAATGCGCGCTGGAAGGTATGGCGAGAACACAGGTTATCTGGCTGAAAGAGGGGGTTATTAAGGCGTGAATACCTACAGCATCACATTACCCTGGCCTCCGAGCAATAATCGCTATTACCGCCATAATCGCGGGCGCACGCACGTCAGCGCAGAGGGGCAGGCATACCGCGATAACGTCGCCCGAATCATTAAAAACGCAATGCTGGATATCGGCCTGGCTATGCCTGTGAAAATCCGCATTGAGTGCCACATGCCGGATCGCCGTCGCCGTGACCTGGATAATCTGCAAAAAGCCGCTTTTGACGCACTCACTAAAGCAGGTTTCTGGCTGGATGATGCTCAGGTCGTTGATTACCGCGTTGTGAAGATGCCTGTTACCAAAGGTGGGAGGCTGGAACTGACCATCACCGAAATGGGGAATGAATGATGTTTGAGTTTAATATGGCAGAACTTCTTCGCCACCGCTGGGGGCGTCTGCGCTTATATCGTTTCCCCGGTTCTGTTTTGACCGATTACCGAATACTGAAGAATTACGCCAAAACACTGACAGGAGCAGGAGTATGAAGTCAGAGATAACAATCAACTAATACTGTTTTGTTGATTTTTGCTTGTAATTGGCGTTCTGGTCTGAGTTTTGTGGAGTAAGTTGATGCGTGATATTCAGATGGTTCTTGAGCGTTGGGGAGCGTGGGCGGCTAATAATCATGAAGATGTGACCTGGTCGTCCATTGCCGCCGGTTTTAAGGGATTAATTCCTTCAAAAGTAAAATCTCGCCCACAATGTTGTGACGATGACGCGATGATCATTTGCGGGTGCATGGCCCGTCTGAAAAAGAACAACAGCGATTTGCATGATTTATTGGTGGACTATTATGTCGGCGGCATGACTTTTATGGCGCTTGCACGTAAGCATGGGCGATCTGATTGTTGGGTTGGCAGGATGCTCCAGAAAGCTGAGGGCGTAGTGGAGGGTATGCTGATGGTGTTGGATCTCCGATTGGAGATGGATGCTGATTGTTCGAAATAATTAAAGGAAAAGTTGCTGTCTGATTGTCATTAGTCTAACATTTTAAATGTTGGAATCGCAACGTAGTTATTATCATATAACAGCTTGTTTCCTGATTTAGCCAGCCTCCCCAAAGGCTGGTTTTTTTCTAATAAGTATTATTTCGAGTAGGGATTTTATTGTTTAACCCATAATAATTCATTGACATTGAATCCCAACTTTTGAGCGGTTCGCACATAGTCTGCTTTTACTTTATCTGGAATAGTTGGGGTCCTTGCCAGAATCCATAGGTATTCTCTGTTCGGACCACTGACAAGAGCATACTTATACTCATCATCCAGTTTGATTACATTATAGCCACCATAGAAGGGGCCAAAAAACGAAACCTTCAACGCTGCAGTTTTAGTATCTCCAGTAAAGTATGCTTTACCTTCGCTCTCGCTCCATTTATTTTTCGTTGGATCGTATCCACGGTTAAGTACACGAATCCCTCCGTCGTTCCGTTTTCCATAAGTAGCGCTGACCTGTTCCAGACCACGTTCGAACCGGTTCTCGAGGCGAGCTATTTCATACCACTTTCCGAGGTAGCGGTTGGCGTCAAAATTTGTAATCGGCTGCACACCTTTAGGTGGTGTCGGGGCCTTACATGCTATAAGAGTGAAAGAGAGTGCAATGCCAGTCAACACAGGCCATAACATCATAATAAATCCTGTACTTTTGATAGTTGAGAGTAAGTATGAAAGATAGATGATTACGACCGATCACTTAAAGAACTTTCATACTATATTAGGAATAGTCCATAACAGAAAAATTGTCAGTGATGACGCCATAAAGGCAATTTAGTCCGTGCACTACACAGTTTATGTGTTAATGAATTAGTCAAGGGGGAGGATATGATAAAAAAACCTGTGATTGGAATCAGCGGTTGTTTGGCCGGTTCTGCTGTTCGTTTTGATGGTGGTCACAAAAGAGCTGACTTTTTAATGGACAAATTAGTGGAATGGGTAACATTCAGACCAGTATGTCCGGAAATGGCTATAGGGCTGCCAGTTCCGCGTCCTGCTCTACGTCTTGTGCGCTCGACGCAAGGAAATATACGGATGTGTTTCAGCCACGACCAGAATGAGGATGTGACAGAGAGAATGACAGAGTTTAGTCGTTCTTATATGGACAAATTAAAGGATGTATCGGGGTTTGTGGTTTGTGCTAAATCTCCCAGCTGTGGCATGGAGCGCGTGCGTGTCTATGATGAAAATGGTAATCGAGGTCGTAAAGATGGAGTGGGACTATTTACGAGCACTTTGATGGAAAAGTTTTCCTGGCTACCGGTTGAAGAGGATGGGCGATTACATGATCCAGTGCTTCGTGAGAATTTTGTTGAAAGAGTTTTTGCTTTGCATGAGCTCAATCACCTTTACAAGGAGAAATTATCAAGAAGAGAGTTATTAGCTTTTCATAGTCGTTATAAGCTTCAGTTGTTGGCGCATAGTCAGGCAGGCTATAAAGATATGGGACCATTTGTGGCTGCAATACACGAGTGGGCGGACCTTGAATCATACTTTGAGGTGTATCGTGATAAGCTGATGGCGATTCTCAGAAAACCTGCATCACGTAAAAATCACACGAATGTGCTGATGCATATACAGGGGTATTTTAGTAACTACTTAAGTACACGCCAGCGTAAAGAGTTGAGCGAGGTTATACTTAACTATCGTTCTGGCACATTACCTCTTCTTGCGCCGTTGACTCTGCTGAAGCATTATCTGGGTGAGTATCCTAATGATTACTTGCTTACACAGAATTACTTCGATCCCTATCCGGACGAACTGGCTCTAAGACTGATGGTAAATTAATTGTATGCGATATCATCCAAAAGGATGAGTTCCTGCATGCAGGATATTTACAATCGTAAAAACCACACTATGATACCCAGAGTGTCAGTTTGTATAAAAACTCTGTTTACGCTGAAGAAACAATTGAGATGCAACTTAAAGTTGGTAAACATGCCAGTCAAAATATATAATATTATGATTCCACGCAGCTATATATAATATAACAGATTGGTTTAATAATTTGTCTTTGTGAGTTAAATACATAATTTTATACTTGTGATGCAATGAAATTTTCCTTATTGTTGAACTGGCGAATATTGATTTTCCACCTATACTTACCTGTGTAACCCCAATGATATCAGGTGGATAATATGCCATACATATGTTCTATCATTTTGGTGTTGAACTCGTTTGATGTCCGAATTGGTAAAGAAGATATTTTGTTTAAAAAAGGAAGTGCTGTTCTCATTGATTACAATTTAAAAGATTTTTTTTCATCAAATATAGATCATGTAATGATCGTAGATGTTGAAGAGAAAACAGTTAATGATTTCTTTAAAAGCAACACACTCTCACCTTTTTCTGTAAGAAGGTTTTATCCGGCATACTTGATGGTGGAATGTGAAGATTTTTCATTGTTAAAGAACTTGATTGCATGCTTGAATTGTGATGGCAGAACTGTGGATTTTGTTAGAAATCAAATATCACTTGCATGTCTTGCTATCTTATCTTCAGAGAAAATAGTGCAAAGTTTTTTATTTGGATGTCTTAATAGTTTAGGAAGTAAAGTTAAGGCTATTATTCACACGGATATATCTGCAGCATGGAGACTTTGTGATATATCTTCAAGACTGTATCTGAGTGAAAGTCTGTTAAAAAGAAAATTAAAGCACGAAGGCTTATCATTTAGTAAGTTAATTCTTGAAGAGCGAATGGTGATGGCGGAAAGGTTATTAAGCTACAATTTATATTCTGTTGGAAAAGTTGCTGAGATATGCGGTTATGAAAACACGTCATATTTTGTAAGTGTTTTCAGAAGGTATTTTGGTGTTCCTCCCCATCAATATTCATCAAGATTTTTTTTAGAAAAAGACATGATGTAACGTGATGCGTTTTAATGATTTTGTAATTTTCGTATTTGATAATTGTATGATGCTTTCAGCTACGCCAGAATAATCGCGGCGTTTTTCTTTTTGAATAGATGTTCAAGCCTTACGCTAATGTAACTTCTATACCTTTCCTCTTCGTTCCGAACCGTGTACACCATCCGTTATTTGCGGAGGTGAGGCTATGAAATCCATGGATAAGTTAACAACGGGCATTGCCTACGGCACCTCCGCAGGCAGTGCTGGCTACTGGTTTTTACAGCTGCTCGATAAAGTCACGCCCTCACAGTGGGCAGCAATAGGTGTGCTGGGTAGCTTGGTATTTGGCCTGCTGACGTACCTGACAAACCTTTATTTCAAGATTAAAGAAGATAAGCGCAAGGCTGCGAGAGGTGAATAATGCCTCCATCATTACGAAAAGCCGTTGCTGCTGCTATTGGTGGCGGAGCAATTGCTATAGCATCAGTGTTAATCACTGGCCCAAGTGGTAACGATGGTCTGGAAGGTGTCAGCTACATACCATACAAAGATATTGTTGGTGTATGGACTGTATGTCACGGGCATACAGGAAAAGACATCATGCTCGGTAAAACGTATACCAAAGCAGAATGCAAAGCCCTCCTGAATAAAGACCTTGCCACGGTCGCCAGACAAATTAACCCGTACATAAAAGTTGATATACCGGAAACAACGCGCGGCGCTCTTTACTTGTTCGTTTACAACGTGGGCGCTGGCAATTTCAGAACATCGACGCTTCTTCGCAAAATAAACCAGGGCGATATCAAAGGCGCATGTGATCAGCTACGTCGCTGGACATATGCTGGCGGTAAGCAATGGAAAGGTCTCATGACTCGTCGTGAGATTGAGCGTGAAATCTGTTTGTGGGGTCAGCAATGAACAGAGTAACCGCGATTATCTCCGCTCTGGTTATCTGCATCATCGTTTGCCTGTCATGGGCTGTTAATCATTACCGTGATAACGCCATTACCTACAAAGCCCAGCGCGACAAAAATGCCAGAGAACTGAAGCTGGCGAACGCGGCAATTACTGACATGCAGATGCGTCAGCGTGATGTTGCTGCGCTCGATGCAAAATACACGAAGGAGTTAGCTGATGCGAAAGCTGAAAATGATGCTCTGCGTGATGATGTTGCCGCTGGTCGTCGTCGGTTGCACATCAAAGCAGTCTGTCAGTCAGTGCGTGAAGCCACCACCGCCTCCGGCGTGGATAATGCAGCCTCCCCCCGACTGGCAGACACCGCTGAACGGGATTATTTCACCCTCAGAGAGAGGCTGATCACTATGCAAAAACAACTGGAAGGAACCCAGAAGTATATTAATGAGCAGTGCAGATAGAGCTGCCCATATCGATGGGCAACTCATGCAATTATTGTGAGCAATACACACGCGCTTCCAGCGGAGTATAAATGCCTAAAGTAATAAAACCGAGAAATCCATTTACGAATGTTTGCTGGGTTTCTGTTTTAACAACATTTTCTGCGCCGCCACAAATTTTGGCTGCATCAACAGTTTTCTCCTGTCCAATTCCCGAAACGAAGAAATGATGGGTGATGGTTTCCTTTGGTGTTACTGCTGTCGGTTTGTTTCCAACAGTAAACGTCTGTTGAGCACATCCTGTAATAAGCATTGCCAGAGCGGCAGAAAACAACATTTTTTTCATCTTATTATCCTGCATTGTTAAAAACGGCAGAATCCTATGTGACAACAATTAAACGATAGTTAAATGGATTGATGAAAATTAAAACTATATAGGTGGATGCTCAGCCTATTGGAGGAGGGGGGGCACTCAGAATCCTGTGGAATGAAATAAACCGCTCTATCTGTCCATTACCCTTTTAGCTGCGCTGTATCGTCGCCGTATTCCCGCATTAACCATGACCGTAGCCCGACGGGGAATTCCTTCTGCGTGAGTGTGCGGGAATAATCAAAAACGATGCACACCGGGTTTTTACCGCGTTTATGGTTCGCGGGGGTGTCCCTCATGCTCGCCAGTCCTGTGCGGGGGTGGAAGAAACAGGACGTGTATTCAGGTCTGTGTGACTGTGGTCGCAAGACTTTTGTCGTTCAGCTATGAAATCCCATTACGAAGTAGACCAGAACGGCCAACGGGTCCTTTCCGGCGATCCGACAGGTTACGGGGCGGCGACCTCGCGGGTTTTCGCTATTTATGAAAATTTTCCGGTTTAAGGCGTTTCCGTTCTTCTTCGTCGTAACTTAATGTTTTTATTTAAAATACCCCCTGAAAAGAAAGGAAACGACAGGTGCTGAAAGCGAGCTTTTTGGCCTCTGTCGTTTCCTTTCTCTGTTTTTGTCCGTGGAATGAGCAATGGAAGTCAACAAAAAGCAGCTGGCTGACATTTTCGGTGCGAGTATCCGTACCATTCAGAACTGGCAGGAACAGGGAATGCCCGTTCTGCGAGGCGGTGGCAAGGGTAATGAGGTGCTTTATGACTCTGCCGCCGTCATAAAATGGTATGCCGAAAGGGATGCTGAAATTGAGAACGAAAAGCTGCGCCGGGAGGTTGAAGAACTGCGGCAGGCCAGCGAGGCAGATCTCCAGCCAGGGACTATTGAGTACGAACGCCATCGACTTACGCGTGCGCAGGCCGACGCACAGGAACTGAAGAATGCCAGAGACTCCGCTGAAGTGGTGGAAACCGCATTCTGTACTTTCGTGTTGTCGCGGATCGCAGGTGAAATTGCCAGTATTCTCGACGGGATCCCCCTGTCGGTGCAGCGGCGTTTTCCGGAACTGGAAAACCGACATGTTGATTTCCTGAAACGGGATATCATCAAAGCCATGAACAAAGCAGCCGCGCTGGATGAACTGATACCGGGGTTGCTGAGTGAATATATCGAACAGTCAGGTTAACAGGCTGCGGCATTTTGTCCGCGCCGGGCTTCGCTCACTGTTCAGGCCGGAGCCACAGACCGCCGTTGAATGGGCGGATGCCAATTACTATCTCCCGAAAGAATCCGCATACCAGGAAGGGCGCTGGGAAACACTGCCCTTTCAGCGGGCCATCATGAATGCGATGGGCAGTGACTACATCCGCGAGGTGAATGTGGTGAAGTCTGCCCGTGTTGGTTATTCCAAAATGCTGCTGGGTGTTTATGCCTACTTCATAGAGCATAAGCAGCGCAACACCCTTATCTGGTTGCCGACGGATGGTGATGCCGAGAACTTTATGAAAACCCACGTTGAGCCGACTATTCGTGATATTCCGTCGCTGCTGGCGCTGGCCCCGTGGTATGGCAAAAAGCACCGGGATAACACGCTCACCATGAAGCGTTTCACCAATGGGCGTGGCTTCTGGTGCCTGGGCGGTAAAGCGGCAAAAAACTACCGTGAAAAGTCAGTGGATGTGGCGGGTTATGATGAACTTGCTGCCTTTGATGAGGATATTGAACAGGAAGGCTCTCCGACGTTCCTGGGCGATAAGCGTAATGAAGGCTCGGTCTGGCCAAAGTCCATCCGTGGCTCCACGCCCAAAGTGAGAGGCACCTGCCAGATTGAGCGTGCAGCCAGTGAATCCCCGCATTTTATGCGTTTTCATGTTGCCTGCCCGCACTGTGGGGAGGAGCAGTACCTTAAATTTGGCGATAAAGAGACGCCGTTTGGCCTCAAATGGACGCCGGATGATCCCTCCAGCGTGTTTTATCTCTGCGAGCATAATGCCTGCGTCATCCGTCAGCAGGAGCTGGACTTTACTGATGCCCGTTATATCTGCGAAAAGACCGGGATCTGGACCCGTGATGGCATTCTCTGGTTTTCGTCATCCGGTGAAGAGATTGAGCCACCGGACAGTGTGACCTTTCACATCTGGACGGCGTACAGCCCGTTCACCACCTGGGTTCAGATTGTCAAAGACTGGATGAAGACGAAAGGGGATACGGGAAAACGTAAAACTTTCGTAAACACCACGCTCGGTGAGACGTGGGAGGCGAAAATCGGCGAACGTCCGGATGCTGAAGTGATGGCAGAGCGGAAAGAGCATTATTCAGCGCCCGTTCCTGACCGTGTGGCTTACCTGACCGCCGGTATCGACTCCCAGCTGGACCGCTACGAAATGCGAGTATGGGGATGGGGGCCGGGTGAGGAAAGCTGGCTGATTGACCGGCAGATTATTATGGGCCGCCACGATGATGAACAGACGCTGCTGCGTGTGGATGAGGCCATCAATAAAACCTATACCCGCCGGAATGGTGCAGAAATGTCGGTATCCCGTATCTGCTGGGATACTGGCGGGATTGACCCGACCATTGTGTATGAACGCTCGAAAAAGCATGGGCTGTTCCGGGTGATCCCCATTAAAGGGGCATCCGTCTACGGAAAGCCGGTGGCCAGCATGCCACGTAAGCGAAACAAAAACGGGGTTTACCTTACCGAAATCGGTACGGATACCGCGAAAGAGCAGATTTATAACCGCTTCACACTGACGCCGGAAGGGGATGAACCGCTTCCCGGTGCCGTTCACTTCCCGAATAACCCGGATATTTTTGATCTGACCGAAGCGCAGCAGCTGACTGCTGAAGAGCAGGTCGAAAAATGGGGGGATGGCAGGAAAAAAATACTGTGGGACAGCAAAAAGCGACGCAATGAGGCGCTCGACTGCTTCGTTTATGCGCTGGCGGCGCTGCGCATCAGTATTTCCCGCTGGCAGCTGGATCTCAGTGCACTGCTGGCGAGCCTGCAGGAAGAGGATGGTGCAGCAACCAACAAGAAAACACTGGCAGATTACGCCCGTGCCTTATCCGGAGAGGATGAATGACGCGACAGGAAGAACTTGCCGCTGCCCGTGCGGCACTGCATGACCTGATGACAGGAAAACGGGTGGCAACGGTACAGAAAGACGGACGGAGAGTGGAGTTTACGGCCACTTCCGTGTCTGACCTGAAAAAATACATTGCGGAGCTGGAAGTGCAGACCGGCATGACACAGCGACGCAGGGGACCTGCAGGATTTTATGTATGAAAACGTCCACCATTCCCACCCTTCTGGGGCCGGACGGCATGACATCACTGCGTGAATATGCCGGTTATCACGGCGGTGGCAGCGGATTTGGTGGGCAGTTGCGGGCGTGGAATCCACCGAGTGAAAGTGTGGATGCAGCCCTGCTGCCCAACTTTACCCGTGGCAATGCCCGCGCGGACGATCTGGTACGCAATAACGGCTATGCTGCCAACGCCATCCAGCTGCATCAGGATCATATCGTCGGGTCTTTTTTCCGGCTCAGTCATCGCCCAAGCTGGCGCTATCTGGGCATCGGGGAGGAAGAAGCCCGTGCCTTTTCCCGCGAGGTTGAAGCGGCATGGAAAGAGTTTGCCGAGGACGACTGTTGCTGCATTGACGTTGAGCGAAAACGCACGTTCACCATGATGATTCGGGAAGGTGTGGCCATGCATGCCTTTAACGGTGAACTGTTCGTTCAGGCCACCTGGGATACCAGCCCGTCGCGACTGTTCCGGACACAGTTCCGGATGGTCAGTCCGAAGCGTATCAGCAACCCGAACAATACCGGCGACAGCCGGAACTGCCGTGCCGGTGTGCAGATTAATGACAGCGGTGCGGCGCTGGGATATTACGTCAGCGAGGACGGCTATCCTGGCTGGATGCCGCAGAAATGGACATGGATACCCCGTGAGTTACCCGGCGGGCGCGCCTCGTTCATTCACGTTTTTGAACCCGTGGAGGACGGGCAGACCCGCGGTGCAAATGTGTTTTACAGCGTGATGGAGCAGATGAAGATGCTCGACACGCTGCAGAACACGCAGCTGCAGAGCGCCATTGTGAAGGCGATGTATGCCGCCACCATTGAGAGTGAGCTGGATACGCAGTCAGCGATGGATTTTATTCTGGGCGCGAACAGTCAGGAGCAGCGGGACAAGCTGACCGGCTGGATTGGTGAAATTGCCGCGTATTACGCCGCAGCACCGGTCCGTCTGGGAGGCGCAAAAGTGCCGCACCTGATGCCGGGTGACTCACTGAACCTGCAGACGGCTCAGGACACGGATAACGGCTACTCCGTGTTTGAGCAGTCACTGCTGCGGTATATCGCTGCCGGACTGGGTGTCTCGTATGAGCAGCTTTCCCGGAATTACGCCCAGATGAGCTACTCCACGGCACGGGCCAGCGCGAACGAGTCGTGGGCGCACTTTATGGGGCGGCGAAAATTCGTCGCATCCCGTCAGGCGAGCCAGATGTTTCTGTGCTGGCTGGAAGAGGCCATCGCCCGCCGCGTGGTGACGTTACCTTCAAAAGCGCGCTTCAGTTTTCAGGAAGCCCGCAGTGCCTGGGGGAACTGCGACTGGATAGGCTCCGGTCGTATGGCCATCGATGGTCTGAAAGAAGTTCAGGAAGCGGTGATGCTGATAGAAGCCGGGCTGAGTACCTACGAGAAAGAGTGTGCAAAACGCGGCGATGACTATCAGGAAATTTTTGCCCAGCAGGTCCGTGAAACGATGGAGCGTCGTGCAGCCGGTCTTAAACCACCCGCCTGGGCGGCTGCGGCATTTGAATCCGGGCTGCGACAATCAACAGAGGAGGAGAAGAGTGACAGCAGAGCTGCGTAATCTCCCGCATATTGCCAGCATGGCCTTTAATGAGCCGCTGATGCTTGAACCCGCCTATGCGCGGGTTTTCTTTTGTGCGCTTGCAGGCCAGCTTGGGATCAGCCGCCTGACGGATGCGGTGTCCGGCGACAGCCTGACTGCCCAGGAGGCACTCGCGACGCTGGCATTATCCGGTGATGATGACGGACCACGACAGGCCCGCAGTTATCAGGTCATGAACGGCATCGCCGTGCTGCCGGTGTCCGGCACGCTGGTCAGCCGGACGCGGGCGCTGCAGCCGTACTCGGGGATGACCGGTTACAACGGCATTATCGCCCGTCTGCAACAGGCTGCCAGCGACCCGATGGTGGACGGCATTCTGCTCGATATGGACACGCCAGGCGGAATGGTGGCGGGGGCATTTGACTGCGCTGACATCATCGCCCGTGTGCGTGACATAAAACCGGTATGGGCGCTGGCCAACGACATGAACTGTAGTGCAGGTCAGCTGCTTGCCAGTGCCGCCTCCCGGCGTCTGGTCACGCAGACCGCCCGGACAGGCTCCATCGGCGTCATGATGGCTCACAGTAATTACGGTGCTGCCCTGGAGAAACAGGGTGTGGAAATCACGCTGATTTACAGCGGCAGCCATAAGGTGGATGGCAATCCCTACAGCCATCTTCCGGATGACGTCCGGGAGACACTGCAGTCCCGGATGGACGCAACCCGCCAGATGTTTGCGCAGAAGGTGTCGGCATATACCGGCCTGTCTGTGCAGGCTGTGCTGGATACCGAGGCTGCAGTGTACAGCGGTCAGGAGGCCATTGATGCCGGACTGGCTGATGAACTTGTTAACAGCACCGATGCGATCACCGTCATGCGTGATGCACTGGATGCGCGTAAATCCCGTCTCTCAGGAGGGCGAATGACCAAAGAGACTCAATCAACAACTGTTTCAGCCACTGCTTCGCAGGCTGACGTTACTGACGTGGTGCCAGCGACGGAGGGCGAAAACGCCAGCGCGGCGCAGCCGGACGTGAACGCGCAGATCACCGCAGCGGTTGCGGCAGAAAACAGCCGCATTATGGGGATCCTCAACTGTGAGGAGGCTCACGGACGCGAAGAACAGGCGCGCGTTCTGGCAGAAACCCCCGGAATGACCGTGGAAACGGCCCGCCGCATTCTGGCTGCAGCACCACAGAGTGCACAGGCGCGCAGTGACACTGCGCTGGATCGTCTGATGCAGGGTGCACCGGCACCGCTGGCTGCAGGTAACCTGGCATCTGATACCAATAAAGAATTACTTAATACACCTGAAGCTTTACCGGTATAAGAGGCAGTTATGGCGACAAAAGAAGAGTTTAACCATTACCAGCCGCTGGGTAACAGTGATCCGGCTCATACAGCAATTGCGCCTGGCGGATTGAGTGCGAAAACGCCTGCAATGACCCCGCTGATGCTGGATGGCACTACCCGTAAGCTGGTTGTGTGGGATGGCACCACCGACGGTGCAGCCGTTGGCATTCTGGCGGTTGCTGCTGACCAGACCAGCACCACACTGACGTTCTACAAGTCCGGCTCGTTCCGTTATGAGGATGTGCTCTGGCCGGAGGCTGCCAGCGACGAGACGAAAAAACGGACCGCGTTTGCCGGAACGGCAATCAGCATCGTTTAATCTTCCCCTTCATCAACAAAGGCCGCCTGTGCGGCTTTTTTTATGGAAATAATTTATGTCTGTATATACAACTGCAGAATTACTGGCATCGACCCAGCATCACTTTAAGTTCGATCCGCTGTTTCTGCGCCTGTTTTTCCGTGAAACCTATCCTTTCACCACGGAAAAAGTCTATCTCTCACAAATTCCGGGACTGGTAAACATGGCGCTGTACGTTTCGCCGATTGTTTCCGGTGAGGTTATCCGATCCCGTGGCGGCTCCACCTCTGAATTTACGCCGGGTTATGTCAAACCCAAGCATGAGGTGAATCCGCAGATGACCCTGCGTCGCCTGCCGGATGAAGATCCGCAGAACCTGGCTGACCCGGCTTACCGTCGTCGCCGTATTATTCGGCAGAATATGCTGGATGAAAATCTGGCGATTGCCCAGGTCGAAGAGATGCAGGCAGTTTCTGCCGTGCTTAAGGGCAAATACACCATGACCGGTGAAGCCTTCGATCCGGTTGAGGTGGATATGGGCCGCAGTGCGGCGAATAACATCACGCAGTCCGGCGGCACGGAGTGGAGCAAGCGTGACAAGTCCACGTATGACCCGACCGACGATATCGAAGCCTACGCGCTGAACGCCAGCGGTGTGGTGAATATCATCGTGTTTGATCCGAAAGGCTGGGCGCTGTTCCGTTCCTTCAAGGCCGTCAGGGAGAAGCTGGATACCCGTCGCGGCTCTCATTCCGAGCTGGAGACAGCGGTAAAAGACCTGGGCAAAGCGGTGTCTTATAAGGGAATGTATGGCGATGTGGCCATCGTCGTGTATTCCGGACAGTACGTGGAAAACGGCGTCAAAAAGAACTTCCTGCCGGACAACACGATGGTGCTGGGGAACACTCAGGCACGCGGTCTGCGCACCTATGGTTGCATTCAGGATGCGGACGCACAGCGCGAAGGCATTAACGCCTCTGCCCGTTACCCGAAAAACTGGGTGACCACCGGCGACCCGGCGCGTGAGTTCACCATGATTCAGTCAGCACCGCTGATGCTGCTGGCTGACCCTGATGAGTTCGTGTCTGTACAACTGGCGTAATCATGGCCCTTCGGGGCCATTGTTTCTCTGTGGAGGAGTCCATGACGAAAGATGAACTGATTGCCCGTCTCCGCTCGCTGGGTGAACAACTGAACCGTGATATCAGCCTGACGGGGACGAAAGAAGAACTGGCGCTCCGTGTGGCAGAGCTGGAAGAAGAGCTTGATGACACGGGCGACACTGCCGGTCAGGATACCCCTCTCAGCCCGGAAAATGTGCTGACCGGACATGAAAATGAGGTTGTATCAGCGCAGCCGGATACCGTGACTGATACGGCTGATCTGGTCACGGTTGTGGCACTGGTGACGCTGCATACTGATGCACTTCACGCCACGCGGGATGAGGCTGTGGCATTTGTGCTGCCGGGAACGGCGTTCCGTGTCTCTGCCGGTGTGGCAGCTGAAATGACAGAGCGCGGCCTGGCCAGAATGCAATAACGGGAGGCGCTGTGGCTGATTTCGATAACCTGTTCGATGCTGCCATTGCCTGCGCCGATGAAACGATACGCGGGTACATGGGAACGTCAGCCACCATGACATCCGGTGAGCAGTCCGGTGCTGTGATACGTGGTGTTTTTGATGACCCTGAAAATATCAGCTATGCCGGACAGGGCGTGCGCGTTGAAGGCTCCAGCCCGTCCCTGTTTGTCCGGACTGATGAGGTGCGGCAGCTGCGGCGCGGCGACACGCTGACCATCGGTGAGGAAAACTTCTGGATAGACCGGATTTCGCCGGATGATGGCGGAAGCTGTCATCTCTGGCTTGGGCGGGGCGTACCGCCTGCCGTTAACCGTCGCCGCTGAAAGGGGGATGTATGGCCATAAAAGGTCTTGAGCAGGCCGTTGAAAACCTAAGCCGTATCAGCAGAACGGCGGTGCCCGGTGCCGCCGCAATGGCCATTAACCGCGTTGCTTCATCCGCGATATCGCAGTCGGTGGCACAGGTTGCCCGTGAGACAAAGGTACGCCGGAAACTGGTAAAGGAAAGGGCCAGGCTGAAAAGGGCCACGGTCAAAAATCCGCAGGCCAGAATCAGGGTTAACCGGGGGGATTTGCCCGTAATCAAGCTGGGTAACGCGCGGGTTGTCCTTTCCCGCCGCAGACGTCGTAAAAAGGGGCAGCGTTCATCCCTGAAAGGTGGCGGCAGCGTGCTTGTGGTGGGAAACCGTCGTATTCCCGGCGCGTTTATTCAGCAACTGAAAAATGGCCGGTGGCATGTCATGCAGCGTGTGGCCGGGAAAAACCGTTACCCCATTGATGTGGTGAAAATCCCGATGGCGGTGCCGCTGACAACGGCGTTTAAACAGAATATTGAACGGATACGGCGTGAACGTCTTCCGAAAGAGCTGGGCTATGCGCTGCAGCATCAACTGAGAATGGTAATAAAGCGATGAAACATACTGAACTCCGTGCAGCCGTACTGGATGCACTGGAGAAGCATGACACCGGGGCGACGCTTTTTGATGGTCGCCCCGCTGTTTTTGATGAGGCGGATTTTCCGGCAATTGCCGTTTATCTCACCGGCGCTGAATACACGGGCGAAGAGCTGGACAGTGATACCTGGCAGGCGGAGCTGCATATTGAAGTTTTCCTGCCTGCTCAGGTGCCGGATTCAGAGCTGGATTCGTGGATGGAGTCCCGGATTTATCCGGTGATGAGCGATGTCCCGGCACTGTCAGATTTGATCACCAGTATGGTGGCCAGTGGCTATGACTACCGGCGCGACGATGATGCGGGCCTGTGGAGTTCAGCCGATCTGACTTATGTCATTACCTATGAAATGTGAGGACGCTATGCCTGTACCAAATCCAACAATGCCGGTGAAAGGTGCCGGGACCACACTGTGGGTTTATAAGGGGAACGGTGACCCTTATGCGAACCCGCTTTCAGACGTTGACTGGTCGCGTCTGGCAAAAGTTAAAGACCTGACGCCCGGCGAACTGACCGCTGAGTCCTATGACGACAGCTATCTCGATGATGAGGATGCGGACTGGACTGCGACCGGGCAGGGGCAGAAATCTGCCGGAGATACCAGCTTCACGCTGGCGTGGATGCCCGGAGAGCAGGGGCAGCAGGCGCTGCTGGCGTGGTTTAATGAAGGTGATACCCGTGCCTATAAAATCCGCTTTCCGAACGGCACGGTCGATGTGTTCCGTGGCTGGGTCAGCAGTATCGGTAAGGCGGTGACGGCGAAGGAAGTGATCACCCGCACGGTGAAGGTCACCAATGTGGGACGCCCGTCGATGGCTGAAGATCGCAGTACGGTGACGGCGGCAACCGGCATGACGGTAACGCCAGCCAGTGCGTCCGTAGTGAAAGGGCAGAGCACCACGCTGACCGTGGCATTCCAGCCGGAAGGCGTAACCGACAAGAGCTTCCGTGCGGTGTCTTCGGATAAAACAAAAGCCACCGTGTCGGTCAGTGGTATGACCATCACCGTGAACGGCGTTGCCGCAGGCAAGGTCAACATTCCGGTTGTATCCGGTAATGGTGAGTTTGCTGCGGTTGCAGAAATCACCGTCACCGCCAGCTAATCCGGAGAGTCAGCGATGTTCCTGAAAACCGAATCATTTGAATATAACGGCGTGACCGTCACGCTTTCTGAACTGTCAGCCCTGCAGCGTATTGAGCATCTTGCCTGGTTGAAAGAGCAGGAAAAAAAGGCTGAATCCAGCGGCAACCTGCAGGTGTCTGTAGAGGATCTTATCAGAGGCGGGGCGTTTCTGGTGGCGATGTCTCTGTGGCATAACCATCCGCAGAAGACAAAGCTGCCGTCCATGAATGAAGCCATTACGCAGATTGAGCAGGAAGTGCTTACCACCTGGCCCACGGAGGCAATTGCTCAGGCTGAAAACGTGGTGTTACGTCTGTCCGGAATGTCTGAGTTTGTGGTGAATAATTCCCCTGAACAGGCAGATGACGCCGGGCCTGCAGAGCCTGTTTCTGCGGGAAAGTGTTCGACGGTGAGCTGAGTTTTGCCCTGAAACTGGCGCGTGAGATGGGGCGACCCGACTGGCGCGCCATGCTTGCCGGGATGTCATCCACGGAGTATGCCGACTGGCACCGTTTTTACAGTACCCATTATTTTCATGATGTTCTGCTGGATATGCACTTTTCCGGGCTGACGTACACCGTGCTCAGCCTGTTTTTCAGCGATCCGGAGATGCATCCGCTGGATTTCAGTCTGCTGAATCGGCGCGAGGCTGACGAAGAGCCTGAAGATGATGTGCTGATGCAGAAAGCGGCAGGGCTTGCCGGAGGCGTTCGTTTTGGCCCGGACGGGAATGAAGTTATCCCCGCTTCCCCGTATGTGGCGGACATGACGGAGGATGACGTAATGCTGATGACAGTATCAGAAGGGATCGCAGGAGGAGTCCGGTATGGCTGAACCGGTAGGCGATCTGGTCGTTGATTTAAGTCTGGATGCGGCCAGATTTGACGAGCAGATGGCCAGAGTCAGGCGTCATTTTTCCGGTACGGAAAGTGATGCGAAAAAAACAGCGGCAGTCGTTGAACAGTCAATGAACCGGCAGGCGCTGGCTGCACAGAAAGCGGGGATTTCCGTCGGGCAGTATAAAGCTGCCATGCGTATGCTGCCTGCGCAGTTCACCGACGTGGCCACGCAGCTTGCAGGGGGGCAGAATCCGTGGCTCATCCTGCTGCAACAGGGTGGTCAGGTGAAGGACTCCTTCGGCGGGATGATCCCCATGTTCAGGGGGCTTGCCGGTGCGATCACCCTGCCGATGGTTGGTATCACTTCGCTGGCGGTGGCGACCGGTGCGCTGGCGTATGCCTGGTATCAGGGTGACTCAACCCTGTCCAATTTCAATAAAACGCTGGTCCTTTCCGGTAATCAGGCGGGACTGACGGCAGATCGTATGCTGGCCCTGTCCAGAGCCGGGCAGGCGGCAGGGCTGACGTTTAACCAGACCAGCGAGTCACTGACGGCGCTGGTGAATGCCGGTGTGCGTGGTGGTGAGCAGTTTGAGGCAATCAGCCAGAGTGTGGCGCGTTTCTCCTCTGCATCCGGCGTGGAGGTGGACAAGGTCGCTGAAGCCTTCGGGAAGCTGACCACTGACCCGACGTCTGGGTTGACGGCGATGGCGCGCCAGTTCCATAACGTGACGGCGGAACAGATTGCGTATGTTGCTCAGTTGCAGCGTTCCGGCGATGGGGCCGGGGCATTGCAGGCGGCGAACGAGGCCGCAACGAAAGGGTTTGATGACCAGACCCGTAAACTGAAAGATAACATGGGTACGCTGGAGACCTGGGCAGACAAGACTGCACAGGCATTCAAATCCATGTGGGATGCGGTGCTGGATATTGGTCGCCCGGACTCCTCTGCAGATATGCTCGCCAAAGCTGAAAAGGCTTTTGATGAAGCGGATAAAAAATGGCAGTGGTATCAGAGCCGAAGCCACCGGCGCGGTAAAACGTCAGCATTTCTTGCCAATCTCCGGGGGGCATGGGAGAAGAGAGAGAATGCGCGACTTGGGCTTTCAGCCGCCACGTTGCAGGCCGATCTTGAAAAGGCCAGTGAGATGGCAGCAAAAGATCGGGCCGAGTCTGAGGCATCACGGCTGAAATATACCGAAGAGGCGCAGAAGGCTTACGAACGCCTGCAGACACCGCTGGAGAAATATACCGCCCGCCAGGAGGAACTGAATAAGGCACTGAAAGACGGAAAAATCCTGCAGGCAGATTACAACACGCTGATGGCGGCGGCGAAAAAGGACTATGAAGCGACGCTGAAAAAGCCGAAGCAGTCCGGCGTGAAAGTGTCTGCGGGCGATCGTCAGGAAGACAGTGCTCATGCTGCCCTGCTGACGCTTCAGGCAGAACTCCGGACACTGGAGAAGCATGCCGGAGCGAATGAGAAAATCAGCCAGCAGCGCCGGGATTTGTGGAAGGCGGAAAGTCAGTTCGCGGTACTGGAGGAGGCGGCGCAACGTCGCCAGCTGTCCGCACAGGAGAAATCCCTGCTGGCGCATAAAGATGAGACGCTGGAGTACAAACGCCAGCTGGCTGCACTTGGCGATAAGGTCACGTATCAGGAGCACCTGAACGCGCTGGCGCAGCAGGCGGATAAATTCGCACAGCAGCAACGGGCAAAACGGGCAGCCATTGAGGCGAAAAACCGGGGGCTGACTGACCGGCAGGCAGCGCGGGACGCCACGGAACAGCGCCTGAAGGAACAGTATGGCGATAATCCGCTGGCGCTGAATAGCGTCATGTCAGAGCAGAAAAAGACCTGGGCGGCTGAAGACCAGCTTCGCGGGAGCTGGATGGCAGGCCTCAGGTCAGGCTGGAGTGAGTGGGAAGAGAGCGCCACGGACAGTATGTCGCAGGTTAAAAGTGCAGCCACGCAGACCTTTGATGGTATTGCACAGAATATGGCGGCGATGCTGACCGGCAGTGAACAGAACTGGCGCAGCTTCACCCGTTCCGTGCTGTCCATGATGACAGAAATTCTGCTTAAGCAGGCAATGGTGGGGATTGTCGGGAGTATCGGCAGCGCCATTGGCGGGGCTGTTGGTGGCGGCGCATCCGCGTCAGGCGGTACAGCCATTCAGGCCGCTGCGGCGAAATTCCATTTTGCAACCGGAGGATTTACGGGAACCGGCGGCAAATATGAGCCAGCGGGGATTGTTCACCGTGGTGAGTTTGTCTTCACGAAGGAGGCAACCAGCCGGATTGGCGTGGGGAATCTTTACCGGCTGATGCGCGGCTATGCCACCGGCGGTTATGTCGGTACACCGGGCAGCATGGCAGACAGCCGGTCGCAGGCGTCCGGGACGTTTGAGCAGAATAACCATGTGGTGATTAACAACGACGGCACGAACGGGCAGATAGGTCCGGCTGCTCTGAAGGCGGTGTATGACATGGCCCGCAAGGGTGCCCGTGATGAAATTCAGACACAGATGCGTGATGGTGGCCTGTTCTCCGGAGGTGGACGATGAAGACCTTCCGCTGGAAAGTGAAACCCGGTATGGATGTGGCTTCGGTCCCTTCTGTAAGAAAGGTGCGCTTTGGTGATGGCTATTCCCAGCGAGCGCCTGCCGGGCTGAATGCCAACCTGAAAACGTACAGCGTGATGCTTTCTGTCCCCCGTGAGGAGGCCACGGTACTGGAGTCGTTTCTGGAAGAGCACGGGGGCTGGAAATCCTTTCTGTGGACGCCGCCTTATGAGTGGCGGCAGATAAAGGTGACCTGCGCAAAATGGTCGTCGCGGGTCAGTATGCTGCGTGTTGAGTTCAGCGCAGAGTTTGAACAGGTGGTGAACTGATGCAGGATATCCGACAGGAAACACTGAATGAATGCACCCGTGCGGAGCAGTCTGCCTGCGTGGTGCTCTGGGAAATCGATCTGACAGAGGTCGGTGGAGAACGTTATTTTTTCTGTAATGAGCAGAACGAAAAAGGTGAGCCGGTCACCTGGCAGGGGCGACAGTATCAGCCGTATCCCATTCAGGGGAGCGGTTTTGAACTGAATGGCAAAGGCACCAGTACGCGCCCCACGCTGACGGTTTCTAACCTGTACGGTATGGTCACCGGGATGGCGGAAGATATGCAGAGTCTGGTCGGCGGAACGGTGGTCCGGCGTAAGGTTTACGCCCGTTTTCTGGATGCGGTGAACTTCGTCAACGGAAACAGTTACGCCGATCCGGAGCAGGAGGTGATCAGCCGCTGGCGCATTGAGCAGTGCAGCGAACTGAGCGCGGTGAGTGCCTCTTTTGTACTGTCCACGCCGACGGAAACGGATGGCGCTGTTTTTCCGGGACGTATCATGCTGGCCAACACCTGCACCTGGACCTATCGCGGTGACGAGTGCGGTTATAGCGGTCCGGCTGTCGCGGATGAATATGACCAGCCAACGTCCGATATCACGAAGGATAAATGCAGCAAATGCCTGAGCGGTTGTAAGTTCCGCAATAACGTCGGCAACTTTGGCGGCTTCCTTTCCATTAACAAACTTTCGCAGTAAATGTAATGAACGCATCCCCAATCATCAAATCCGGAGCGCGGTGATGGATGGGGAGAATATCGGGAAGGTGTGGAACCTGGCAGATTTCCGGCATCATAGTGCCCAATACGGGATGCAGAAAGCTCCCTCAGACTGGAGACTCCACAAATGAAATATACACCGGTTGGCGTTGATATCGCAAAACATCTGATTCAGGTTCACTTCATTGATGAGAACACAGGTGACGTGGTGGATAAGCAACTTCGCAGAAGAGATTTTCTGGAATATTTCAGCAACCGGGAGTCATGTCTGATTGGTATGGAGGCCTGTGGAGGCTCTCAGCACTGGGCACGGGAACTGACAAAGCTGGGGCATAAAGTCCGGTTGTTGCAGGCCCGCTTCGTTAAGGCATTTGTCATGGGCAATAAGAATGACGTGATGGATGCACGGGCTATCTGGATGGCAGTTCAGCAGCCAGGTAAAGAAATCGCCGTCAAAACAGAAGAACAACAGTCAGTGCTGGTTTTGCACCGTTCCCGCAGACAATTGGTTAAGTTCCGCACCATGCAGATTAATTCTCTGCACGGCACGCTCCTGGAATTTGGTGAAACAATTCACAAAGGTCGGGCAGCAATGGAGCGGGAGTTCCCTGAAGCACTGGAGCGAATGAAAGAGAGATTGCCACCGTATCTCATTACTGTGCTGGAAAACCAGTACAACCGACTGAATGAGCTGGACTCACTGATAGAGGATATTGAAAAACAGCTTACCAGCGTGGCGAAACAGAATGAGACCTGTAAGCGGTTGCTGGATATTCCCGGCGTTGGGCCACTTATTGCGACGGCAGCTGTGGCCACCATGGGGGAAGCATCAGCGTTTAAATCAGGGCGAGAGTTCGCGGCTTATGTTGGTCTGGTGCCAAGACAGACTGGCTCAGGAGGGAAAATCCGCCTGCTGGGGATAAGCAAACGTGGTGATACATATCTGCGAACCCTGTTTATCCATGGCGCAAGGGCGGCAGCATTACTGACCAAAGAACCTGGTCTGTGGATAACCGAACTGAAAAAACGTCGTCCGGTCGGCGTGGCAACCGTCGCCATGGCAAACAAGCTGGCACGAACAGTGTGGGCAATAGCCGCACATGGACGTAAATACGATAAAGAATACGTCAGTATCAGGTCATATTAATCACTGATACCGATAAACGATGAATTCTTAATAAAAAGGCGAATGCTGAAAGGTTGCTCTGGCGACCAGTGTGATGACAAAGACAGGTAAGACCGGGACTCACTAAACCTGAATGGGGTTTTGGGCTTGAAGCCCGCGCAGTAAATGAGGTGTGAGTCAGCGAATTACATAGGGGCTCGCAGCTTTATGGCTGCAATAAAGCCGGATATAAAGCTGCAACCTACCGTCAATGTCAAAACAATGGAAGCTGTGCAAAACGGGATGCGTTCATATAAATCCCATGACAGAGACAGAATCAGCGATTCTGGCGCACGCCCGGCGATGTGCGCCAGCGGAGTCGTGCGGCTTCGTGGTGAGAACGCCGGAGGGGGAAAGATATTTTCCCTGCGTGAATATTTCCGGTGAGCCGGAGGCGTATTTCCGTATGTCGCCGGAAGACTGGCTGCAGGCAGAAATGCAGGGTGAGATTGTGGCGCTGGTCCACAGCCACCCCGGTGGTCTGCCCTGGCTGAGTGAGGCCGACCGGCGGCTGCAGGTGCAGAGTGATTTGCCGTGGTGGCTGGTCTGCCGGGGGACGATTCATAAGTTCCGCTGTGTGCCGCATCTCACCGGGCGGCGCTTTGAGCACGGTGTGACGGACTGTTACACACTGTTCCGGGATGCTTATCATCTGGCGGGGATTGAGATGCCGGACTTTCATCGTGAGGATGACTGGTGGCGTAACGGCCAGAATCTCTATCTGGATAATCTGGAGGCGACGGGGCTGTATCAGGTGCCGTTGTCAGCGGCACAGCCGGGCGATGTGCTGCTGTGCTGTTTTGGTTCATCGGTGCCGAATCACGCCGCAATTTACTGCGGCGACGGCGAGCTGCTGCACCATATTCCTGAACAACTGAGCAAACGAGAGAGGTACACCGACAAATGGCAGCGACGCACACACTCCCTCTGGCGTCACCGGGCATGGCGCGCATCTGCCTTTACGGGGATTTACAACGATTTGGTCGCCGCATCGACCTTCGTGTGAAAACGGGGGCTGAAGCCATCCGGGCACTGGCCACACAGCTCCCGGCGTTTCGTCAGAAACTGAGCGACGGCTGGTATCAGGTACGGATTGCCGGGCGGGACGTCAGCACGTCCGGGTTAACGGCGCAGTTACATGAGACTCTGCCTGATGGCGCTGTGATTCATATTGTTCCCAGAGTCGCCGGGGCCAAGTCAGGTGGCGTATTCCAGATTGTCCTGGGGGCTGCCGCCATTGCCGGATCATTCTTTACCGCCGGAGCCACCCTTGCAGCATGGGGGGCAGCCATTGGGGCCGGTGGTATGACCGGCATCCTGTTTTCTCTCGGTGCCAGTATGGTGCTCGGTGGTGTGGCGCAGATGCTGGCACCGAAAGCCAGAACTCCCCGTACACAGACAACGGATAACGGTAAGCAGAACACCTATTTCTCCTCACTGGATAACATGGTTGCCCAGGGCAATGTTCTGCCTGTTCTGTACGGGGAAATGCGCGTGGGGTCACGCGTGGTTTCTCAGGAGATCAGCACGGCAGACGAAGGGGACGGTGGTCAGGTTGTGGTGATTGGTCGCTGATGCAAAATGTTTTATGTGAAACCGCCTGCGGGCGGTTTTGTCATTTATGGAGCGTGAGGAATGGGTAAAGGAAGCAGTAAGGGGCATACCCCGCGCGAAGCGAAGGACAACCTGAAGTCCACGCAGTTGCTGAGTGTGATCGATGCCATCAGCGAAGGGCCGGTTGAAGGTCCGGTGGATGGATTAAAAAGCGTGCTGCTGAACAGTACGCCGGTGCTGGACACTGAGGGGAATACCAACATCTCCGGTGTCACGGTGGTGTTCCGTGCCGGTGAGCAGGAGCAGACACCGCCGGAGGGGTTTGGATCCTCCGGCTCCGAGACGGTGCTGGGTACGGAAGTGAAATATGACACGCCGATCACCCGCACCATTACGTCTGCAAACATCGACCGTCTGCGCTTTACCTTCGGTGTACAGGCACTGGTGGAAACCACCTCAAAGGGTGACAGGAATCCGTCGGAAGTCCGTCTGCTGGTTCAGATACAACGTAACGGTGGCTGGGTGACGGAAAAAGACATCACCATTAAGGGCAAAACCACCTCGCAGTATCTGGCCTCGGTGGTGGTGGGTAGCCTGCCGCCGCGCCCGTTTAATATCCGGATGCGCAGGATGACGCCGGACAGCACCACAGACCAGCTGCAGAACAAAACGCTCTGGTCGTCATACACCGAAATCATCGATGTGAAACAGTGCTACCCGAACACGGCACTGGTCGGCGTGCAGGTGGACTCGGAACAGTTCG
>NZ_PTSN01000032.1:0-31482 GCF_002965865.1 Escherichia sp. MOD1-EC6098 | reverse complement strand
GTTCTACCCACAACAAAGTTCACTACATCCGAAAAGGCAGAACATGTATCGCCAGCATGTTCCGCTTTAATCATGACTTTGAACCTGTGAGTAAAGTGGAATCAGAGCGGATAGCCGAAGAGATCGAAACAGCAGAACACATTAAGAAGTTACGTTCCATGCGCTCAAAAAGCAGAAGTAGCAATGGAATCACACAGCCTCAAACCCAATGAGGCATGTTAACCCCCACCCCCTTTCATTCCAGCACCGGAGAAAACAATGAGCGAAGTTAACTTAATTGTGCCCAATGACTGGGTGACAGAGCAAAAACTGATCGAAATTACAGGTTTACGCCCAGGAACCATTGAGAGAGCACGTAAACAATCCTGGCTTGTCGGTCGTGAATATCTCCATGTTGCACCTGACGGTATTCCAAAAGAAAACAGCGAATGCATGTATAACCGCAAGGCTATCGACCAATGGGTTGAAAGTATGTCAAAAAAACAGCCTGGTGCGCGTCGATGAAGAACCGTTTATGCTTAATGCGCTCTTGGGCGTCAGGAGGGAACAATGGCTAAGACAGCATACCCAACAGGCGTTGAGAACCATGGCGGATCACTCCGCATATGGTTCATGTATAAAGGCACACGAGTACGGGAAAGTCTCGGTGTGCCGGATACACCAAAAAACAGGAAAATAGCTGGCGAGCTACGAGCGTCTGTTTGTTTTTCCATTAAGACTGGTAATTTCGACTATGCCGCTCAGTTTCCAGACTCTCCCAACCTGAGAAAGTTTGGTGCGGAAAGTAAGGAAATTACCGTCGCAGACCTGGCTGAGAAATGGCTGGATCTGAAAAAGCTGGAAATCAGTACCAATGCGATGGGGCGTTACAACTCCATTGTAAGAAATATGGTTCCCCGAATCGGAGGCAACAGACTTGCATCTGCTGTGACTCAGGAAGAGCTACTGTTCATACGAAAGGATTTGCTGACCGGATATCATGTTCTGAAACGAGGGCAAAAAACACCCATTAAGGGACGCTCCGTGCCAACAGTTAATAACTACATGAACACCATGGCGGGGATGTTTCAGTTCGCAGCCGACAGCGGATACATCAAAGAAAATCCGTTTGCAGCCATTTCGCAACTGAAGAGATCACGAACGGAACCTGATCCGTTAACCCGTGATGAGTTTGTCAGGTTGATTAACGCATTTAAGCATCAGCAATTAAAAAATATGTGGTCACTGGCTGTTTATACGGGAGTTCGCCACGGGGAGTTGGTTTCTCTGGCATGGGAAGATATAGACCTGAAGGCAGGGACAATGACGATCAGAAGAAACCACACATTAACGAAAGAGTTCACTCTTCCTAAAACCGAAGCAGGAACAAACCGTGTTATCAACCTTATTCAACCAGCAATAGACGTGCTTAAGAATCAGGCTGAAATGACTCGGCTTGGTAAGCAATATCAGGTTGAAGTGAAACTTCGTGAATATGGTCGAACTGAAATGCATCCGTGCACTTTTGTCTTCAATCCGCAAATCGTTACGCGTAATGGCCTTGCCGGGTACCATTATGCAGTTGGGTCGATTAATCAGTCATGGGAAACTGCAATGCGACGTGCGGGGATTCGCTACCGCAAAGCATATCAGTCCAGGCACACTTATGCATGTTGGTCTTTGACCGCTGGAGCTAACCCTAACTTCATCGCGAAGCAAATGGGACACTCTGATGCTCAGATGGTTTATCGCGTTTACGGGTCGTGGATGGCAGAAAACAATCAGGATCAGGTATCCATTTTAAACCAGAAATTGAGTGAGTTTGCCCCATCCATGCCCCACGCTGTGGGATCGGATGTAATTAAACAAGCATAGTCAACAGGTTACAAAACCTACACCTGCATGGACATCACTTCCTGATACGCCGCCACCAGCTTATTACGCACCTGAATCCCCATTTGCATCGAAACCGACGCTTTTTGCATCTCGGTCATCACATCGTTTAGCGCTACGCCGGGTTCACCGAGGGTAAATTTTTCTGCCTGTGTGCGGGCGGTGGTTTGCGTATCGCTAATGCGATCGAGCGCAGCATGAAGCTGTCCGGCAAAACTGATGGTCGGTTGCGGCAGAGTCCCCTGCGCACGCGCACTCATCGCCGTGGCCTGTAACTGGCTGATAACCCCTTCAATCCCCTGTATCGCTGACATATTCATCTCCCGGACAATTCTTGGTAGCAGAGCCTACCAGTAAGTCAATAAGATAAAGGCGCTAAATAGAGACAAAAAAATGGGTTAATTGGCGCATAGAAAAAAATAAAACCACAAATAATGAGGCCGTTAATTTTTCGAGTTTGCTGACCCGGGAGTGCGTCTTGTTCCACTTTGCCAATACCGCTGTCTATCATCTGCCACGAGGTGCGCGATGAATGCGACTGCAGCCCAGACAAAATCTCTTGAGTGGCTTAATCGCCTGCGCGCAAATCCGAAAATACCTTTGGTTGTTGCTGCTTCCGCGGCGGTTGCAGTGATGGTCGCGTTAATTCTGTGGGCAAAAGCCCCTGATTACCGCACGTTATTCAGCAATCTTTCCGATCAGGATGGCGGTGCGATCGTCAGCCAACTGACACAAATGAATATTCCTTACCGCTTCAGCGAAGCCAGCGGCGCGATTGAAGTTCCGGCAGATAAAGTTCACGAGCTACGTCTGCGTCTGGCACAGCAAGGCTTGCCTAAAGGCGGCGCGGTCGGTTTTGAACTGCTCGATCAGGAAAAGTTTGGTATCAGCCAGTTCAGCGAACAGGTGAATTATCAGCGAGCGCTGGAAGGTGAACTTTCCCGTACCATCGAAACTATCGGCCCGGTAAAAGGAGCGCGCGTGCATCTGGCGATGCCGAAACCGTCTTTATTTGTCCGTGAACAAAAATCCCCTTCGGCATCAGTGACGGTAAATCTTTTACCTGGTCGCGCGCTGGATGAAGGGCAAATCAGTGCCATTGTGCATCTGGTTTCCAGTGCGGTAGCCGGATTGCCACCGGGTAACGTCACGCTGGTAGATCAGGGTGGGCATCTGTTAACCCAGTCCAGCACCAGCGGGCGCGATCTTAATGACGTCCAGTTAAAATATGCCAGTGATGTCGAAGGTCGCATTCAGCGGCGTATTGAAGCGATCCTGTCACCAGTTGTCGGCAACGGCAATATTCACGCTCAGGTGACGGCACAACTGGATTTCGCCAGTAAAGAGCAAACCGAAGAACAGTATCGCCCTAATGGCAATGCGTCACAGGCGGCGCTCCGTTCCCGTCAACTGAATGAGAGCGAACAAAGCGGTTCCGGTTACCCTGGCGGCGTGCCTGGCGCATTATCGAATCAGCCCGCGCCTGCCAATAACGCGCCAATCAGTACGCCTCCGGCAAATCAAAACAACCGTCAGCAACAAACAAGCACCACCAGTAATAGCGGCCCGCGCAGCACCCAGCGTAATGAAACCAGCAACTACGAAGTCGATCGCACTATTCGTCATACCAAAATGAACGTAGGCGACGTGCAACGTTTGTCGGTCGCCGTCGTGGTGAATTACAAAACGCTGCCGGATGGTAAACCGCTGCCACTGAGCGCCGAACAGATGAAGCAGATTAAAGATCTGACCCGCGAGGCGATGGGCTTTTCTGAAAAGCGCGGAGATTCACTCAATGTCGTCAACTCCCCCTTCAACAGCGGTGACGAAAGCGGTGGAGAACTGCCGTTCTGGCAACAACAAGTGTTTATCGATCAACTGCTGGCTGCCGGTCGCTGGTTGCTGGTGCTACTGGTGGCGTGGCTGCTGTGGCGTAAAGCGGTACGCCCGCAGTTAACACGCCGCACCGAGGCGGCGAGCGCCGTACAACAGCAGCCACAGGCTCGCCAGGAAGTGGAAGATGCGGTGGAAGTACGCCTCAGCAAAGACGAACAATTGCAGCAACGCCGTGCTAACCAACGTCTGGGAGCGGAAGTAATGAGCCAGCGTATCCGTGACATGTCTGATAACGATCCGCGCGTAGTAGCGCTGGTCATTCGCCAGTGGATAAATAACGATCATGAGTAACCTGACAGGCACCGATAAAAGCGTCATCTTGCTAATGACCATTGGCGAAGATCGGGCGGCTGAAGTGTTCAAGCACCTCTCCCAGCGCGAAGTGCAAACCCTGAGCGCAGCGATGGCAAATGTCACGCAGATCTCCAATAAACAGTTAACTGAAGTGCTGGCGGAGTTTGAACAAGAAGCTGAACAGTTCGCCGCCCTGAATATTAACGCCAACGATTATCTGCGTTCGGTGCTGGTGAAAGCGCTGGGCGAAGAGCGTGCCGCCAGCCTGCTGGAAGATATTCTCGAAACCCGCGACACCGCCAGCGGCATAGAAACGCTCAACTTCATGGAGCCGCAGAGTGCCGCCGATCTTATTCGCGATGAACATCCACAGATTATCGCCACCATTCTGGTACATCTGAAGCGCGCCCAGGCCGCCGATATTCTGGCGTTGTTCGATGAACGTCTGCGTCACGACGTGATGCTGCGTATCGCCACCTTTGGCGGTGTACAGCCTGCCGCGCTGGCGGAACTGACCGAAGTGCTGAATGGTCTGCTAGACGGTCAGAATCTCAAACGCAGCAAAATGGGCGGCGTGAGAACAGCAGCCGAAATTATCAACCTGATGAAAACCCAGCAGGAAGAGGCGGTTATTACCGCCGTGCGTGAATTTGACGGTGAGCTGGCGCAGAAAATCATCGACGAAATGTTCCTGTTCGAAAATCTGGTGGATGTCGACGATCGCAGTATCCAGCGTCTGTTGCAGGAAGTGGATTCCGAATCGCTGCTGATCGCCCTGAAAGGTGCCGAACAGCCACTGCGCGAGAAGTTCCTGCGCAATATGTCGCAACGCGCCGCCGATATCCTGCGCGACGACCTCGCCAACCGTGGTCCGGTACGTTTGTCGCAGGTGGAGAACGAGCAGAAAGCGATTCTGCTGATTGTGCGCCGTCTTGCCGAAACTGGCGAAATGGTGATTGGCAGCGGCGAGGACACCTATGTCTGATAACCTGCCGTGGAAAACCTGGACGCCTGACGATCTTGCGCCGCCACAGGCAGAGTTTGTGCCGCTGATGGAGCCGGAAGAAACCGTCACTGAAGAGATCGAACCCAGCCTTGAACAACAACTGGCACAACTGCAAATGCAGGCTCACGAGCAAGGTTATCAGGCGGGGATTGCCGAAGGTCGCCAGACAGGCCATGAACAAGGCTATCAGGAGGGTCTGGCACAGGGGCTGGAACAAGGACTGGTGCAGGCGAAATCTCAGCAAGCACCGATTCATGCGCGGATGCAGCAACTGGTCAGCGAATTCCAGACCACCCTTGACGCGCTGGATAGCGTGATAGCTTCGCGGCTGATGCAAATGGCTCTGGAGGCGGCGCGTCAGGTGATCGGTCAGACGCCCACGGTGGACAGCCAGGCACTAATCAAACAGATCCAGCAGTTGCTACAGCAGGAACCGTTATTCAGCGGCAAACCACAGTTACGCGTGCATCCGGATGACCTGCAACGCGTCGATGAGATGCTTGGCGCAACGTTAAGCCTGCACGGCTGGCGGTTGCGCGGCGATCCAACTCTGCATCCCGGCGGCTGTAAAGTCTCTGCCGATGAAGGCGATCTCGATGCCAGTGTCGCCACCCGTTGGCAAGAACTCTGCCGTCTGGCAGCACCTGGAGTGGTGTGATGACCACTCGCCTGACACGCTGGTTAACCTCGCTGGATAGCTTTGAAGCCAAAATTGCGCAACTTCCTGCAGTACGCCGCTACGGGCGATTAACCCGCGCCACCGGGCTGGTGCTGGAAGCCACCGGATTACAACTACCGCTCGGCGCAACCTGTGTGATTGAACGCCAGAACGGCGCTGAAACTCACGAAGTGGAAAGCGAAGTGGTTGGCTTTAACGGTCAACGGCTGTTTTTAATGCCGCTGGAGGAAGTGGAAGGTGTACTGCCTGGCGCACGCGTTTATGCCAAAAACATCTCCCCACAAGGGTTGCAAAGCGGCAAGCAATTACCGCTCGGTCCGGCGTTGTTAGGTCGCGTTCTGGACGGTAGCGGTAAACCACTCGACGGCCAGCCCTCTCCCGATACGACTGAAACCGGTGCATTAATTACCCCGCCGTTTAACCCATTGCAACGTACGCCGATTGAGCACGTGCTGGATACGGGCGTGCGTCCAATCAATGCCCTGCTTACCGTCGGACGCGGGCAGCGTATGGGGCTGTTTGCCGGTTCCGGCGTCGGCAAAAGTGTGTTGCTGGGGATGATGGCGCGTTACACCCGTGCAGATGTGATTGTCGTTGGTTTAATTGGTGAACGTGGACGCGAAGTAAAAGATTTTATTGAGAATATCCTCGGTGCTGAAGGGCGTGCGCGCTCGGTGGTGATTGCCGCACCAGCCGATGTTTCTCCGCTCCTGCGAATGCAAGGTGCCGCCTATGCCACGCGCATTGCCGAAGATTTTCGCGATCGGGGTCAGCATGTGTTGCTAATTATGGATTCCCTCACCCGCTACGCGATGGCTCAGCGTGAAATTGCGCTGGCGATTGGCGAACCGCCTGCCACCAAAGGCTATCCTCCATCGGTATTCGCCAAACTACCGGCGTTGGTCGAGCGTGCCGGAAACGGCATCAGCGGCGGCGGCTCGATTACCGCTTTTTATACCGTGCTCACCGAAGGTGATGATCAGCAAGATCCGATTGCCGACTCCGCGCGGGCGATCCTCGACGGGCACATCGTACTGTCTCGTCGTCTGGCGGAAGCCGGACACTATCCGGCAATTGATATTGAAGCGTCAATCAGCCGTGCAATGACAGCACTGATCAGCGAGCAACATTACGCGCGGGTGCGCACATTCAAACAGTTGTTGTCGAGTTTTCAGCGCAACCGCGACCTGGTCAGCGTTGGTGCTTATGCCAAAGGCAGCGATCCCATGCTCGATAAAGCCATCGCCTTATGGCCGCAGCTTGAGGGCTATTTGCAACAAGGCATTTTTGAACGCGCGGACTGGGAAGACTCTCTCCAGGGGCTGGAGCACATTTTCCCAACGGTGTCATAACTCAGGAGATAACAGCAGATGGCAGAACATGGCGCACTGGCGACCCTGAAAGATCTGGCAGAAAAAGAGGTGGATAACGCCGCACGACTGTTGGGTGAAATGCGTCGCGGATGCCAGCAGGCAGAAGAGCAACTCAAAATGCTGATCGATTATCAGAATGAATATCGTAACAACCTGAATAGCGATATGAGTGCAGGAATGACCAGCAATCGCTGGATTAATTATCAGCAATTTATCCAGACGCTGGAAAAAGCCATTACTCAGCACCACCAGCAACTTACACAGTGGACACAGAAAGTTGATGTTGCCCTGAATAACTGGCGGGAAAAGAAACAACGTTTGCAGGCCTGGCAGACACTGCAGGAACGGCAATCCACGGCGGCACTGTTAGCAGAAAACCGCCTCGACCAGAAAAAGATGGATGAGTTTGCCCAGCGCGCCGCCATGAGGAAACCAGAATGATTCGCTTAGCGCCCTTGATTACCGCTGACGTTGACACCACCACGCTGTCCGGCGGTGAAGCCACCGATAGCGCACAAGATTTTCTCGTTTTGTTGAGCGGAGCATTAGCAGGCGAGACAACAAACAACAAATCTACGCCCCCATTGTTGGTGGCGACAGATAAACTTGTCATCAAAGTCGAGCCGCTGGTCAGCGATATTCAGAACGACGCGCAACAACCAGATTTACGGATCTCTGTGGATGGAACACCGCCCGTCATCAACGACGAACAATCCACATCAACACCATTAATCACCGCTCAGGCGATTACGCTGGCTGCGGTGCCAGACAAAGACACGGCAAAAGACGAAAAAGCGGATGATCTTAATGAAGACGCCGCGGCCAGCCTGAGCGCCCTTTTCGCAATGTTGCCGGGTTTTGACAATACGCCCAAAGTAACTGACACACCATCAACCGTGTTACCGACAGAAAAGCCAGCACACCCCACAAAACTGACTTCTGCGCAACGCACAACAGCACAGCCTGGCGACACCGCTGAAGCGTCAGTCCAGCCATTAACACCGCTGGTAGCTGAAGCCCAGAGCAAAGCGGAAGTCATCAGCACACCTTCGCCAGTGACTGCTGCTGCCAGCCCGCTAATCACTCCACACCAGACGCAGCCTCTGCCCACCGTCGCAGCGCCTGTTTTGAGTGCCCCGCTGGGTTCCCATGAATGGCAACAATCCTTAAGCCAACATATTTCACTGTTTACCCGTCAGGGGCAACAAAGCGCTGAATTGCGTTTGCACCCGCAGGATTTAGGTGAAGTGCACATCTCCCTCAAAGTGGATGACAACCAGGCGCAAATCCAGATGGTTTCGCCGCATCAGCACGTGCGCGCCGCCCTGGAAGCGGCTCTTCCGGTACTGCGTACACAACTGGCAGAAAGCGGTATTCAGTTGGGGCAGAGCAATATCAGCGGCGAAAGTTCTAGCGGTCAGCAACAGACAGCGTCTCAGCAACAGCAAGGCCAGCGCACAATAAACCATGAACGCCAGGCTGGCGAAGATGACGATGCACTGCCAATTTCTGCCTCTTTACGAGGGCGTGTAGCAGGCAACAGTGGCGTTGATATTTTCGCCTAACGTCAGAGGTACCCCCTTAATCTGCGTCTTTTCCCCGCTTTGTCGCGATCAAGACACAGGATAATTAACCGATAAGCAGTAGCGACACAGGAAGACCGCAACACATGACTGATTACGCGATAAGCAAGAAAAGCAAGCGATCGCTTTGGTTCCCGATTCTGGTATTCATTACTCTCGCGGCCTGCGCCAGCGCGGGGTACAGCTACTGGCACTCGCATCAGGCGGCGACTGACGACAATGCGCAGCAACATGTCATGCCCTCACCGGTCTTCTACGCACTGGACACTTTTACGGTCAACCTGGGCGATGCGGATCGTGTGCTTTATATCGGTATTACTCTGCGACTAAAAGATGAAACCACCCGTTCGCGCCTGAGCGAGTATTTGCCGGAAGTTCGTAGTCGCTTGCTGTTACTGTTTTCGCGTCAGGATGCCGCCGTGCTGGCAACCGAAGAAGGCAAGCAAAAGCTAATTGCCGCGATTAAAGCCATACTCTCCACCCCGCTTGTTGCCGGGCAACCGAAACAGGATGTCACCGACGTGCTGTATACCGCTTTTATTCTGCGATAACGACATGGGCGATAGTATTCTTTCTCAAGCTGAAATTGATGCACTGTTGAATGGCGACAGCGAGGTCAAAGACGAACCGACTTCCGGCGTGACCAGCGACAATGACATTCGGCCTTACGATCCCAATACGCAACGACGGGTTGTGCGCGAACGTTTGCAGGCGCTGGAAATCATTAATGAACGTTTTGCCCGACATTTCCGCATGGGGCTGTTTAACCTGCTGCGTCGTAGCCCGGACATCACCGTCGGGGCGATCCGTATCCAGCCATATCATGAATTTGCCCGCAACCTGCCGGTGCCGACCAACCTTAACCTTATCCACCTGAAACCGCTGCGCGGCACAGGACTGGTGGTGTTCTCGCCAAGCCTGGTGTTTATTGCCGTGGATAACCTGTTTGGCGGCGATGGTCGGTTCCCTACCAAAGTGGAAGGTCGCGAGTTTACCCATACCGAACAGCGCGTCATCAACCGCATGTTAAAGCTGGCGCTTGAAGGCTATAGCGACGCCTGGAAGGCGATTAATCCGCTGGAAGTCGAGTATGTACGTTCGGAAATGCAGGTGAAATTTACCAATATCACCACCTCACCAAACGACATTGTGGTTAATACGCCTTTTCATGTCGAAATTGGCAACCTGACCGGTGAATTTAATATCTGCCTGCCATTCAGCATGATCGAGCCGCTGCGGGAATTGTTGGTTAACCCGCCACTGGAAAACTCGCGTAATGAAGATCAGAACTGGCGCGATAATCTGGTGCGTCAGGTACAGCATTCACAACTGGAGTTGATCGCCAACTTTGCCGATATTTCGCTGCGCCTGTCGCAGATTTTGAAACTGAAACCCGGCGATGTCCTGCCGATAGAAAAACCCGATCGTATCATCGCGCACGTTGACGGCGTTCCGGTGCTGACCAGCCAGTACGGCACCATCAATGGCCAGTATGCGTTACGGATAGAACATTTGATTAACCCGATTTTGAATTCTCTGAACGAGGAACAGCCCAAATGAGTGACTTGAATAATCCGGCCGATGACAACAACGGCGCAATGGACGATCTGTGGGCTGAAGCGTTGAGCGAACAAAAATCAACCAGCGGCAAAAGCGCCACTGAGGCGGTGTTCCAACAGCTTGGTGGCGGCGACGTCAGTGGAACATTGCAGGATATCGACCTGATTATGGATATTCCGGTCAAACTGACCGTCGAACTGGGTCGCACACGAATGACTATCAAAGAGCTGTTGCGCCTGACGCAAGGATCAGTGGTGGCGCTGGACGGTCTGGCTGGCGAACCGCTGGATATTCTGATCAATGGCTATTTAATCGCCCAGGGCGAAGTTGTGGTCGTTGCCGATAAATATGGCGTGCGGATCACCGATATCATTACCCCGTCTGAGCGGATGCGCCGCCTGAGCCGTTAGTGATGAATAACCACGCCACCGTGCAACCAACCACGCCGGTTTCCACCGCGCCGCTCCTGCAGGTGAGTGGCGCATTAATTGCCATTATTGTCCTGATTCTCGCTGCAGCGTGGCTGGTGAAACGGCTGGGATTTGCCGCCAAACGCAGCGACGCCCGCGGGTTAAGAGTCAGCGCCAGCGCTTCACTTGGCGCGCGCGAGCGGGTAGTGGTGATCGATGTGGAAGATGCACGACTGGTACTCGGCGTCACCGCAGGGCAAATCAATCTGTTGCATAAACTTCCCCCTTCTGCGCCAACGGAAGAGATGCCACAGGCCGATTTCCAGTCGCTAATGAAAAATTTGCTCAAGCGTAACGGGAGATCCTGATGCGTCGTCTGTTATCTGTCGCTCCAGCTCTTCTCTGGCTGGTCAGCCCCCTCGCCTTTGCGCAACTGCCTGGCATCACCAGCCAACCGCTGCCTGGCGGAGGACAAAGCTGGTCGCTTCCGGTGCAGACGCTGGTGTTCATCACCTCGCTGACGTTTATTCCGGCGATTTTACTGATGATGACCAGTTTCACTCGCATCATCATCGTTTTTGGTTTACTGCGTAACGCGCTGGGAACCCCCTCCGCCCCGCCCAACCAGGTATTGCTGGGACTGGCGCTGTTTTTGACCTTTTTTATTATGTCACCGGTTATCGACAAAATTTATGTCGATGCGTACCAGCCATTCAGCGAAGAGAAAATCTCAATGCAGGAGGCGCTGGAAAAAGGAGCGCAACCGCTGCGTGAGTTTATGCTGCGTCAGACCCGCGAGGCAGATTTAGGGTTGTTTGCCAGACTGGCAAATACCAGCCCCTTGCCGGGACCGGAAGCCGTGCCGATGCGCATTTTGCTACCGGCCTATGTGACCAGCGAGCTGAAAACCGCATTCCAGATAGGCTTCACGATTTTCATTCCTTTCCTGATTATCGACCTGGTGATCGCCAGCGTGTTGATGGCGTTGGGGATGATGATGGTGCCCCCCGCGACCATTGCTCTACCATTTAAACTGATGCTGTTTGTGCTGGTGGATGGCTGGCAATTGCTGGTCGGTTCGCTGGCGCAGAGCTTTTATAGTTAGAGAGGGCAAAATGACACCTGAATCGGTCATGATGATGGGGACGGAAGCGATGAAAGTCGCTCTGGCGCTGGCCGCCCCGCTGCTACTGGTGGCGCTGGTGACTGGCCTTATTATCAGCATTTTGCAGGCTGCCACGCAGATTAACGAAATGACGCTATCGTTTATTCCGAAAATCATCGCCGTATTTATCGCCATTATTATTGCCGGGCCGTGGATGCTCAACCTGTTGCTGGATTACGTCCGCACCTTGTTCACTAACCTGCCGTATATCATCGGGTAGCGCGTGCTATGTTGCAGGTAACAAGCGAACAATGGCTTTCCTGGTTAAGTCTGTATTTCTGGCCATTGCTGCGCGTGCTGGCGCTGATCTCCACCGCGCCCATTTTAAGCGAACGTAGTATACCGAAACGGGTGAAACTGGGACTCGCGATGATGATCACTTTCGCTATTGCCCCGGCATTACCAGCCAACGATGTTCCCGTTTTTTCGTTCCATGCCCTGTGGCTGGCGGTGCAGCAAATCCTGATTGGCATTGCCCTTGGGTTTACCATGCAATTTGCCTTTGCCGCTGTGCGAACTGCTGGAGAAATTATCGGTCTGCAAATGGGGCTTTCATTTGCGACATTCGTCGATCCAGGCAGCCATCTTAATATGCCCGTTCTGGCGCGTATTATGGATATGCTGGCTCTGCTGTTGTTCCTGACATTTAACGGCCATTTATGGTTGATTTCGCTGCTGGTCGATACGTTTCACACTCTGCCTATTGGGGGCGAGCCGCTTAACAACAATGCGTTTCTGGCGCTCACCAAAGCAGGAAGTTTAATTTTTCTCAACGGATTGATGCTGGCATTACCGATTATTACCCTGCTGCTGACACTGAATCTGGCGCTGGGATTACTTAATCGTATGGCTCCGCAATTATCAATTTTCGTTATCGGTTTTCCATTAACTCTGACGGTCGGTATTTCATTAATGGCAGCATTAATGCCGTTAATTGCTCCGTTTTGCGAACATTTATTCAGTGAAATTTTTAATTTGCTTGCCGATATTATTAGCGAATTTCCAGCAATATGATTCCGTAATGTTTATCGTGTTATCCTAAGGATTATCCGAAAAATAAAATCAGGCTACATCTTCCAGGATACTCCGCTGGCGCAATATTTATTTTAGTCTCACTCACATATCACAACATTTACTTTACTTTAAGACAATTCCAGGCAAATTATAAAGAACTTTACGGGATAGTAAGTCCGCCTGAAAAATCGCGAGAGTGCCGCATTAGGTGATGCTTGTTGTTCCGTTTAGTCATGATGAAATATTCAGGTAAGGGGAATTATCGTTACGCATTGAGTGAGGGTATGCCATGTCAACGATTATTATGGATTTATGTAGTTACACCCGGCTAGGTTTGACTGGGTATCTGTTGAGTAGAGGGGTTAAAAAAAGAGAAATCAACGACATCGAAACCGTTGATGACCTTGCCATCGCTTGTGATTCACAGCGCCCTTCAGTGGTGTTTATTAATGAGGACTGTTTTATCCACGATGCTTCTAACAGTCAGCGTATCAAGCACATCATTAATCAACATCCCAATACGTTATTTATCGTTTTTATGGCAATTGCCAATGTTCATTTTGATGAATATCTGTTGGTCAGAAAAAATTTATTGATTAGTTCTAAATCAATTAAACCGGAATCTCTCGATGATATCCTTGGCGATATTCTGAAAAAAGAGACAACAATGGCCACTGTTTTAAATATGCCGACGTTATCATTGAGTCGAACCGAATCGAGTATGTTGCGAATGTGGATGGCTGGTCAGGGAACCATTCAGATCTCCGACCAAATGAATATCAAAGCCAAGACCGTTTCATCGCATAAAGGCAATATTAAACGTAAGATCAAAACGCATAATAAACAGGTTATCTATCATGTCGTCCGACTGACGGATAATGTGACTAATGGTATTTTTGTCAACATGCGCTAACACATTCTGACTGGTGGTTTCCCACCAGTCAGGCTGAATGAAATTACTCTGCTTTCTCCACAAAGATACCGTCCTGATGCCCTGCCTCATTAAAGAACCAGATGCCGAGCGGGTAGTCTTCCAGCGAAACCAGGTACATTGTGCCTTCACTAAACTCCTCAACTGCCAGTACCACGCCAGGACGACGCGGACCGCCATCCGTTTTGACTGTTACCCGATCATTCACCTTCATCATTTTCCTCCTGTGGCTTTGTGCCAGTGTAGAACAATTTCTTTTTGCTGGCAGCGCCGGATGAGCGCGAGTGCTGATTTTCTCGACGGTCTATACTTAAAAGATGCCAGGCGTGCATCACGGTCAGCAGCATCAAATGAGTAACGGTTGCGAGGAAAGATGATGAAAACCGCAAAAGAGTACAGCGATACCGCAAAACGTGAGGTCAGCGTCGATGTCGATGCCCTGCTGGCGGCGATCAATGAAATTAGCGAAAGCGAAGTTCATCGCAGCCAGAGTGATTCAGAACACGTCAGTATCGATGGTCGTGAATACCATACATGGCGTGAATTAGCGGATGCCTTTGAACTGGATATTCATGACTTTAGCGTCTCGGAAGTAAACCGCTAAATGCGACATAAAAAAATCCCGGCCCTTGTGGGGGTCGGGATCAAACTTGCTTAAGCAAGAAGCACTTAAAAAATTCGTTACACCAGGAAATCTGATGTGTTCATCACCTTATCTGCAATTTTTTTCGCTGACAAGGAAATATTCTTTGCATGAATGATTAATATCACTAATGAATGAAATTGTGACTTTCGTCACCCCTTATGGCCTCTGCTACGGGCGGGATCGCTCCCAAAAAATGATCAAATACAAATCGTGCTATTTTGAGAAACATCCTGGTAAAGGGAGTATGCGCTACCATGCTTTCAATTCAACAACCACTGCTGATTTTCACCGATCTCGATGGCACCCTGTTGGACAGTCATAGCTATGACTGGCAGCCTGCCGCTCCCTGGCTAAACCGTTTACGAGAAGCAGACGTTCCAGTGATTCTCTGCAGCAGTAAAACGTCGGCGGAAATGCTGTACTTGCAAAAAATCCTGGGTCTGCAAGGGTTGCCGCTGATTGCCGAAAACGGAGCGGTGATCCAACTGGATCATCAATGGCAAGATATAGATGGTTTCCCCCGTATCATCTCGGGTATTGCCCATAGTGAAATCAGTCTGGTGTTGAATACGTTACGCGAGAAAGAACATTTCAAATTCACCACTTTTGATGATGTCGATGAGACAACCATTGCTGAATGGACTGGATTAAGCCGTAGCCAGGCGGCGCTGACGCAATTGCATGAAGCCTCGGTCACGCTCATCTGGCGCGACAGTAACGAGCAAATGACGCAATTTACCGCTCGCCTGAACGAGTTAGGGTTGCAGTTTGTCCAGGGCGCTCGCTTCTGGCATGTGTTGGACGCCTCTGCCGGAAAAGATCAGGCCGCCAACTGGATCATCGCGGCATATCAACAATCAGGCGGAGAACGTCCGACGACGCTTGGCTTAGGCGATGGTCCAAATGACGCGCCATTACTGGAAGTGATGGATTACGCGGTCATTGTGAAAGGGCTAAACCGGGAAGGCATTCATCTGCAAAATGAGGATCCGCCTCGTGTCTGGCGAACGCAGCGAGAAGGTCCTGATGGCTGGCGCGAGGGGTTGGATCACTTTTTTACCGTCCGTTAAGGGGTATCACTGGCGCAGACCCGATTACGTCCTGCTTGTTTAGCGAGATACAGCCGACGATCGGCCAGCGATTGCAATTGTTCAAAATCATAATCACCGGTTTCTTCACTGCTGCTCACCCCCAATGAAGCACTGATGCGGATAGTCTTGCTCTTGGCAATCAACATCTCTTTTTCATTCAGCTTCAGACGAATATGTTCGGCAACTTCTTTTGCCTGCTCCAGGCTGGCGCCAGGCAGAATCACACAAAACTCCTCACCACCAACCCGTCCGGCAACATACTGGGGTCGTAATGAACGACTAATTAATCCGGCAGCATGTGACAACACACGGTCGCCCGCCTGGTGACCAAAGCGGTCATTAATCGCTTTAAAATGGTCAAGGTCGACCTGAATGACAGAAAAAGGATGTTTGTGTGTCTGGCACATTTTGGCCAGCGGACGCGCTTTTTCGAACAGTGCGCCACGGTTATACAGGCGGGTTAAAGTGTCGTGCCACGCCTGCCATTGCAACGAGCTTTGCAGGACAAACATATTGCTGACCATCTGGCGAATCACATACCAGGAAATAAGTAACATGGTTGTGAAGAGCGCCCACAACAGGGTTAATGCAATGCTGATACTGCCGAAATCACCACGCACACCTTCGCTAAGCGTATGGATTCGCACTAATACCCCGTCAAAATGATCCAGCCGTTCCCAGCTAACATAGCGACTGTTCATCCGGATTCCACCGCGCGTATCGTGTTCAATGGCCTGCGCAAGTGATGCCAGTTCGCGAGGATCAAAGAGATCTTCGGTAGGATTCTCCGGGTTGGAAGAGGTCAATAATTTCAGTTTACTGTCGTAGAGTTGATATTCACCGTCGAGATTTTTATCGATAGCATTTTGTAAAAATTGCTGCATTGAACGCACGGGAATACTCATTCCCAGCACGCCATACCAGTAATTATTGCTGTCAACCGGCACGCTTACAGTGACTTGTGGTTCAGTAACATTGTTATGGTCATGCTGAGAGGTAAACCAACGCACCGCTCGTTGGCGGTTTTCTCGTTGTGAATGACCGATAAACCAGGGTTGGGTGACAAATTCGTAGTAACGCCCGGGCACACTTCGCATAAACAGCGTCGGCTGCGTAGAAACGTAAAATCCGGCGCGCGAGACATACATCGCCTGTTCAACCATCGACGAGGAGTTGTGCGCCAGTCGCAGCAAGTAACCGACTTCCAGCGCGGCGGTAATTTCGTTGTCCAGGGATTCATTTTCGCGAGAAAGCAGATCCCCCTCGCTGACTAACGCATCAGAGACGCCATTTACCGGCAGGGTACGTCGTCTGTTGAGTTCTATCTGCCAGGCATATTCATCGCGACGTTGTTCAAACTCGGTAACGGCATTGCGCAGAGAGGTGAAATCGAGCGGCGCAACGAGGGCTTCGCGCATCCCGTTACGCAAAAATAATAACTTATCAACGTTATATTGCAGTTGTTTATCAAGCGCGTTGGCAACATTTTCCAGATGGTTACGCTGACTTGAAATATAGGCATCTTCCAGTACGACGACTTCACGCCATGTGAGTAAAGTTGAGAAGATCAACACCACAATAAAGCAGAGATTAACGACATGACCAGGCCCCAGGCGGCGCGCGAGTTTTTTCAGCCAGCTCTGGTTTTCCATTTCTGTCTCGTGCAGCACCCTGACAACTCCCAACCTGCTTTCTTATGATTCTGGCATAACCTGGCAATAGCGTACCGCCAAACAACAATATTTTTATAACGAGGCATGATAAGACGCGCCAGCGTCGCATCAGGCTTTCAATGCCAACGCTGGCACAATCGCCGGATACGGCGTGAACGCCTTATCTGCCCTGGTGTTAATTATACGCTTTTAAACTTCTTCCGATGAACGACTCTTCTCCCCCGGAACAAGCTCAGTTTCATGAAAGGCTTCCCGTTTGACGCCGTAACCGTCATACCAGCGACACTCAACCATGCCGCTGGAATACCCGGTAACAATCATCCGCGGGCCGCCCTCTTTAACCGTTACTTCCTCACTCACCACAAAGCTCATACTCGCCTCCTTTTTTCGAGTGAAACTTGTTCACCTTAGTCGAGAATGGCGAATTTTGCATACCAGCCAGTGAGAATATTAATGTACCTGACCGCGCATTTTCGCTACTGCTTTCACTGCCAATACGACGATGCTACCGATGATAAAACCAAGAATCAGATTTAAAACAGTCGGTAATATCATCGCCACCAGCGCACTCTGCTGCCCGGAGAAATGTTCAATAGCATGATGCAGCGGCGCAATACCATGTACCACAATGCCACCACCGACGAGAAACATCGCCAGCGTGCCGACAATCGATAACGCTTTCATCAGCCAGGGCGCGATAATCAATAACCCCTTGCCCAGCGCCTGTATAACCGTACTGGATTTTTCCGCCAGCCAGTAACCCAGATCATCAATCTTAACGATGATCCCCACCAGACCGTAGACGCCCACGGTAACCACCAGTGCGATCCCTGAAAGCACCAGCACCTGATTAAGCAACGGCGCTTCCGCCACAATCCCCAGCGTGATAGCGACAATTTCCGCAGACAAAATAAAATCGGTACGAATCGCCCCTTTTATTTTGTCCTTTTCGAACTTCAGCGGATCCTGCGCTGCCAGTTTTTCCAGGCGCTGCTGACTCTGCGCCGGATCCTCTTTATGCTTACGCGCCTCCAGCATATGCAGCACCTTCTCTACCCCTTCAAAGCAGAGAAATGCACCGCCAATCATCAACAGCGGTGTAATCGCCCACGGGATAAACGCACTGATGATCAGCGCCAACGGCACCAGAATCACTTTGTTGATGAGCGATCCCTTCGCCACGCCCCAGACCACGGGTAATTCCCGGTTGGCACGCACACCTGAAACTTGTTGCGCATTGAGCGACAAGTCATCCCCTAATACACCAGCGGTTTTCTTCGCCGCCAGCTTGCCCATCACGGAGATATCGTCCAGCAAAGTGGCGATATCATCGAGCAACGTCAATAAACTACTCCCGGCCAAAAGCATTCCCTCTCATTTTTATTGTTGACGGTGCTAAGTATGAAGCAAAATCGGCTTGTCTGATACTTGCTTCACAAGTCAACATTTTATTAACAATCAATTACGATTATATCTCTCGCCAGTGAAATGATTTTCACGTTTACTATGAACCGCCTTTTTATTTCCATCGTGAGGGATTATGCGTTTCCGCCAGTTGTTACCGCTTTTTGGCGCACTGTTTGCGCTGTATATCATTTGGGGCTCAACCTATTTTGTTATTCGGATTGGGGTAGAAAGCTGGCCACCGTTAATGATGGCGGGCGTGCGCTTTCTGGCAGCCGGTATTTTACTAATGGCATTTTTACTGCTGCGCGGGCACAAATTGCCGCCGCTACGTCCACTGCTTAATGCCGCGCTTATTGGCCTGTTACTGCTGGCTGTCGGTAACGGCATGGTAACGGTAGCCGAACATCAAAACGTCCCTTCCGGCATTGCCGCCGTGGTGGTGGCAACGGTGCCACTCTTTACCCTGTGCTTCAGCCGCCTGTTTGGCATAAAAACGCGCAAACTGGAGTGGCTTGGCATCGCCATTGGGTTAGCGGGGATCATCATGCTCAACAGTGGCGGTAATTTAAGCGGCAATCCGTGGGGCGCGATCCTGATTTTGATCGGGTCTGTGAGTTGGGCATTTGGTTCAGTTTATGGCTCACGAATCACTCTGCCAGTGGGGATGATGGCGGGAGCCATTGAAATGCTGGCGGCAGGCGTGGTGTTAATGATCGCATCGATGATTGCGGGTGAAAAACTGACGGCGCTACCTTCTCTTTCGGGCTTCCTGGCGGTCGGCTATCTGGCGCTGTTTGGTTCTATCATCGCCATCAACGCTTATATGTATTTAATCCGCAATGTCAGCCCGGCCCTGGCGACCAGCTACGCTTATGTTAACCCGGTGGTCGCGGTATTGCTGGGTACGGGGCTGGGTGGCGAAACGCTATCGCGGATTGAATGGCTGGCACTGGGCGTGATTGTCTTCGCGGTGGTGCTGGTAACGCTGGGGAAATATCTCTTTCCTGCTAAACCCGTTGTCGCCCCCGTCATTCAGGACACATCAAGCGAGTAAATGAATCCCCAGAGAGTCGATCTGCGCGCTGGCACCCTCGCTGCAGATCCACTCTTCCAGACGCTCGGTCAGCGCCGCGTCCGTCAACTTCTCTCGCCCACGTAACGCACACTCCCAGACAATCAATACACGCCAGCCGAGTTCCTGCAATCGATTAATATCACGACGATCGCGCTCGACATTTTTACCTATCTTCTCCAGCCAGAACTCCGTTCGTGTGGCAGGAACTTTGAACAAATGGCAATGATGATGGTGCCAGAAGCAGCCGTGGGTAAATATCACGCAGCGATACTCATCGAGGACAAAATCCGGACGTCCGGGTAGACTGGCACCCTGAACGCGAAACATCAGCCCCTGTCCGGTTAACAGACTGGCCAGGCGCTTCTCGATTGCTGTATCGTGCGTGGCAATCGCGCGCATATTTTTGCTACGCGTGGCCTTATCGTGAACGTCGGCCATGTTGTGCCTCTTGCTGACGCAACGCTACCGCCTGTTTGATTTTTGGCTCGAGCAGTTTTGCCACCGCGGCAAAGACCGGTACGACTACCGAGTTGCCGAACTGGCGATAGGCCTGAGTGTCAGAAACCGGAATGCGGAATTTCGCTTCATGCGGCGCTTCAAAGCCCATCAACCGTGCGCATTCACGAGGTGTTAACCGACGCGGACGATGTTGCTGATTCTGCGGATCGTCAAAGTCTTTCTCACCTGTTGCCATATCCCAGCCGCGATCGATTAAAATTTCTGCGCCATCTTTGTAATAGCGGGCAGAAAGCGTGCGCGTGACACTTTGCGGATTGTTCGGATAAACCATCCCGTACCCGAAGCCGTTACCGCGCGCCTGATGTTTTTTCGCATAGCGATAGAGGTACTTCCACAGCACCGGCGTCAGAATATATTTCGCTTCGACTATCGGATCCAGCAACTCCGCCAGCGTCACTCGCTGCGCAGGGAAACAATCGCTGATATCACGCAGGGTAAAATCTTGCTTCAGATTAAGATCGCGACGGAAACCCACCAGCACAATGCGTTCACGGTGCTGCGGTAAAAAATGTTTGCCATCAATGATCTTCGGATCGTTCGGGCCATTATCTTCTGCATCGGCTACGTCATAGCCCAGTTCGTCCAGCGTCTGCATGATGATGCGGAACGTTTTGCCCTGGTCGTGACTTTTCAGGTTTTTGACGTTTTCAAGTACAAAAATCGCCGGACGGCGGGCGTCGATAATGCGTACCACATCAAAAAACAACGTCCCCTGGGTATCGCAGGCAAAACCGTGCGCGCGACCAAGTGAGTTCTTTTTCGATACGCCAGCCAGGGAAAACGGCTGGCAAGGAAAACCGGCCAATAAAACATCATGTTCAGGGATGTGCTGACGAATATGTGCCGCCGCTGCTTCATCGCTCACGCCCTCTTTATGGCTCAGGGTAATGTCGCGGATATCTTCATTAAAGTGATGCGTAGCCGGGTCGCAATAATGATTCGCTTTGTAGGTGCGTACCGCATGTTTATTCCATTCACTGGTAAACACGCATTGACCGCCAATCGACTCAAAACCGCGACGGATGCCACCAATTCCGGCAAACAGATCGATAAAACGAAACGCATAGTGCGGATGATGTGCAGGTGGTTTGGGTAACAACGTTTGCAGATGAGCGAACTCTTTCTCACTTAAACGGTGCCATGCCGAATCATTCGCCAGCGCACGTTTTAAAATCGCCGCGCTCCAGTGATTCTCACCCACACCATTAAGTTGCGCCACCAATGTTTTAACATCATAAATTTGCAGCAGTTTCTCCAGCATTGCCTGTGCGGCATTCCCGGTGCTGTATGAATCGGTTACTGATATATTTTCCTGCATAGATTTAACCGGCCATCTGAGATGGCCGACAGGTTAACATAATTACTTCAGTTTAGGGCCACGCGGTCAGCCTGCAGGAGAAAAGGCACGAATCACGTCATGATCCACACCTTCATTCTCGCCCGCCAGTTCAGCGCTGAGTTTAGCCATAAACTCCACCTGAAAACGGGCGTTGTGTTGCGCCAGTTGTTTACCTTTTGTCGTTTGCATGGTTTGCGGTAGTTTCAGCAGCTTAGTCTGGAAATGATCCAGCGCGTAGCGTTTATCATCAAGCGGGCGATGCTGCGCGAACGGGTCTTCACCGTCAAACAACGCCACACCCAGCGAGCCTGAGACCGCAAACACTCGCGCCAGACCAATCGCGCCTAAAGCTTCCAGCCTGTCTGCATCCTGCACGATTTTGGCTTCCGCCGTTAAAGGTGTAATTTGTGCGCTGAAACTGTGTGCCGCGATAGCATGGCAAATGGCGTCTATTTTCTCTGGCGGAAAATCGACAAATTCCGCACTTAAAATGCGACGCACCTCTTCTGCCGCCAGTAATGAGGAGCGCTGCCGTTGCGGATGATTTTTCGCCAGGCTCACAATATCGTGAAAATAACAGGCGGTTAAAATGACCAGCATATCGACGTCTTCATCTGACGCCAGTTTCTGCGCTGTCGCCCAGACACGACGAAAATGACACAGGTCATGGGCCACGTCCTGGTGCGTTTGATGGTTTTTAAACCAGTTTTCAAACTGTGCCTGCCAGTGTTGTAAATCCATACACGCTCCGCTGCAAATGAGTCGCAACCTTAGCAGTTTTTACTCATAGCGTCTGCTACGCACGGGTCGGGGTCGGGTGTACCACGCAATACCACCTAACAACGCTCCGACCAGGGCCATAAACAAAAATCCCACTAATGCCCCTAACCACTTTCCTGCGGTAGAGCCTAAATCACTTTCAAATCCCGACACGGGGGCATCCGGGATCCTGCTCATCACCCAAATGTAACGCGCCATTACCCAGACGAAATAGCCGCACCATGTATAGAAAGCCCATAAAGCCAGTTTGCCGCTAGGGCTGCGAGAAAGTCTCTCTTCCATCGTTGTCGAACCGTACTCCATTTTGAGATAACCCGGGAAATTCAGACTTAGCACTATTATGTGATAAAAGTCACATTTTTCCACATTAGTTGAGACAGTCAAGTCTCACTCATTTTTTGAACAAATATATAAATCTTAGCCAATGGCTATTATTTGCAGAAAAAACAAATAAGAAAGTATTTTCCTTTCGGCAGTGGATAATTAATTAATTCACATATTGAATATATTAGCACTGAATACAATTATACCTTTTTCGTTTTCTGTGTCATGATAACTCCGTTATTAGCCTTTATCGTCTTGTTTATATTTTTGGGCCGGCATGATGCCGGCTTTTTTTATGCCATTCATAATGTGCGCAAGATCACTCAGGGTCTTTGGTGCAACACTCATTGACACAAACTATCCTTCCGAAAAATCAATAATCTATTGATATACAACCATAAATGACATGAATTTTTGTATCTGAAATTCATAATTTTGAATTATATTAAATAAGATAGAAACATTTTGAAATCTTTTAAATATATTTGTTACATGTAATCCTTAAAATAAAATGAACTTCATAGAATAGTATCCAAATGTGCTTTTTTTTGGATAATGGCACTTATTGATATATTCATGAAGATTATAATCACAAGGGAATACATAATGAAAAGAAAAGTTCTGGCAATGCTGGTCCCGGCGTTATTAGTTGCTGGCGCAGCAAATGCGGCTGAAATTTATAATAAGAATGGCAATAAAGTTGATTTTTACGGCAAGATGGTTGGCGAACGCATCTGGTCGAACACTGATGATAATAACAGTGAAAACGAGGATACCTCCTATGCTCGTTTCGGCGTTAAAGGTGAAACTCAGATTACCAGCGAACTGACTGGTTTTGGTCAGTTTGAATACAACCTTGATGCCAGCAAGCCTGAAGGTTCTAATCAGGAAAAAACCCGTTTAACCTTCGCCGGTTTGAAATATAACGGATTTGGTTCTTTCGACTACGGTCGTAACTACGGTGTTGCCTATGATGCCGCAGCTTATACCGATATGTTAGTTGAATGGGGCGGCGATTCCTGGGCTTCCGCTGACAACTTTATGAACGGTCGTACCAACGGTGTTGCAACCTACCGCAACTCTGATTTCTTTGGTCTGGTCGATGGACTGAATTTTGCAATTCAGTATCAAGGCAAGAACAGCAATCGTGGCGTTACTAAACAAAACGGTGATGGCTATGCGTTGTCCGTAGACTACAACATTGATGGTTTTGGTATTGTCGGTGTTTATGGTAAATCTGATCGTACCAATGAGCAAGTTGCTGATGGAAACGGTTCAAATGCAGAAGTATGGTCATTGGCAGCAAAATATGATGCGAACAATGTCTACGCTGCTGTGATGTATGGTGAAACTCGTAATATGACACCGACATCAGTTAATACAGGCGGCTTCGACAAAGACGGCAACTCGATAATGCATGATCAACTGCTCAACGAAACTCAGAACTTTGAAGCAGTTGTTCAGTATCAGTTCGACTTTGGTCTGCGTCCTTCCTTAGGTTATGTCTACTCCAAAGGTAAAGATATTAAAGGCGTCCCAGGCCATAGATATGTTGACGCTGACCGCGTGAACTACATTGAAGTTGGTACTTGGTACTACTTCAATAAGAACATGAACGTTTATACTGCATATAAATTCAACATGCTGGATAAAGATGACGCGGCAATTACTGGCGCAGCAACTGATGACCAGTTTGCAGTTGGTATCGTCTACCAGTTCTAATCAGCCAACGCGCCACGGCACGTTACTGTAAAAACTCATCCAGCCTGAGTTCGTCCCTCATTGAACTCGGGCTTTTTTATCCCCCTCGTCAAATCACCAGCAGCGGCACTCTCAACCGCTGTAGCATGTCGACAAAACTCAATTCCTGGGTGACTCCCGGCACAATAACATCTGCCAGTTTCTGTTCAACCAGAGTCGCTAAACAGTGCAAAGCCTGATCACGTAGTGCATCTTTAAAACGATGCATGTCAGAAACATATCTACGCTCCAGGATTCTTACATATTCCGGAATAAAGCCAGGTAAATGAATATGCCCTGAAGAAACGTTAGCGAAAAACTACGCATAATAAAGCGATAGTTCCCTATCATCCCGAGAAAGACATTCACCGGAATAACAATATTTCAGTACATAGAAAACCTCTGAAAACATCTTAATATAAAAAAGACTATAAATTATTATTAATTTACCTGTTAAAGATTATAGTTATGCCTTAAATATTTGGTGCATTATATCTGCTGTAACCTTAGCCACTCCTCGCACACCTGTTTCTGGTTGCTACTGTAATTAGAGAATCTGATAGCATGTAATTAACCATATCTGTCATCAGTTAAGCTTAATCTGATTCATCATTTTTCCACGACTAACGGTTATACAGAACGGCTTCATCATTATTTTTTGCTAAAAATCTCATTTATGATTCTTACAGTCGCCCTATGTAACGAGAGTATGCAATCTCATCTTTTCTGAAAAATGAACTAAAATATATTGCTACGCTTTACGTTTTTTATTGCAAATAAGGTTGATTCGATGAGAACACTATTCGTTAACTGTGATGTATTTTCCCTGACGTGTTTAACGCAACCCTCTACCGCTTTAGGTATATTGACTCGTTTTACGTTCCTGGTTAAATATAGCATCCAGCTCAGTCGCGAATATAGTGACTAACCTACCGAAGTAACAATAAGGAATACACTATGACTGTTCAAACAAGTAAGAACCCGCAGATTGATATTGCTGAAGATAATGCGTTCTTCCCTTCAGAATATTCGCTTAGCCAATATACCAGTCCTGTATCTGATCTTGATGGTGTGGACTACCCAAAACCGTATAGCGGTAAGCATAAAATTCTGGTGATCGCCGCTGACGAACGCTATTTGCCGACCGATAACGGTAAACTATTCTCGACGGGCAACCATCCCATTGAAACGTTGCTGCCGTTGTATCACCTGCATGCTGCTGGTTTCGAGTTCGAAGTTGCGACCATCTCTGGCCTGATGACGAAGTTTGAATACTGGGCTATGCCACACAAAGATGAAAAAGTGATGCCATTCTTTGAGCAGCACAAATCTCTGTTCCGCAATCCGAAGAAATTAGCGGATGTTGTCGCCAGCCTCAACGCAGACAGCGAGTACGCAGCAATCTTTGTTCCAGGTGGTCATGGTGCTCTTATTGGCTTACCTGAAAGCAAAGAAGTTGCTACCGCTCTGCAATGGGCAATTGAAAACGACCGCTTTGTTATCTCTCTTTGTCACGGCCCGGCTGCGTTTCTGTCGCTCCGCCACGGTGATAACCCACTAAACGGTTATTCAATTTGCGCATTCCCGGATGCAGCAGACAAACAAACACCAGATATTGGCTATATGCCGGGTCATCTGACCTGGTACTTCGGTGAAGAACTGAAGAAAATGGGAATGAACATCATCAATGATGACATTACTGGCCGGGTACATAAGGATCGTAAACTTCTCACCGGAGACAGCCCTTTTGCAGCGAATGCGCTGGGCAAACTTGCTGCACAGGAAATGCTGGCGGCATACGTGGGTTAACCGGACATCACTTACGGTGTAATAAAAAAGTGGGGGTTTATCTCCCCCACTGAATAAACGAGAGATGTTCACCACCAGTTGTTGACGCTTTATCTCTTGTCTTACCTCCATTTTTGCATCAGCTTCATGCATTGAAGAATGCAATACAATCCTTTGTTGAAATAACAAGTATAATTCAAGCAAATCATTAACACATAAAATATAAGGACGTGTTATGTGGCATTGCGTTATTTATCGATTTTAGAAAACGACTATCTCTGATAAACTCCATCACGTTTTAACCAGTAGGGAAGCGAGGTTAGATATGTCGTTAACGTCAATTTTTAGACGCATTGCATTTAGCTATTATGATTATTCATGTGAAGATATTGATATTGCAAATACTGAATTTGCAGTCATTCACATTCCAGATCAAATTGGTGATGCAATGGCTATTTACCCAATAATTAGATCGCTGGAATCACATAAAATAAAACATTTATTAATTATCACATCTACAATTAATAAATCTGTTTTTGATGCGCTTCATCTTAAATACACCAAATTAACATTAGTCAGTATGACAATGCAGGACTATGCCAGCTTAAATGAAATAAAAAAACTGGCGAAAAGTATAAGAGAGCAACACGGTACACCAGATCTCTGTATTGAAGCGATGCGCAAGAAAAACTTGAAAACAATGCTATTCATAAGTCATTTAAAGGCGAAAACGAATTTACAAGTTGTGGGTTTAACGATGACATGTTATTCCCCATTATGTAAATCGGCATCAACAATGGATCAGTCTCTTCGAGCGCCAGTACCAATGACATGGGCTTTCATGATGCGAGAAGCAGGTTTCCCACCCGTCCCCCCTTTATTTGAATTACCGATCCACGAAGAGGTAATAGACGAGGTACATTATGAACTGGATCCATTGGGTTCTTACATCGCTCTTAATCTTGATGGCAGTGCCCAGGAAAGAACCTTTTCAGAAACAATAGCTCAAAAGCTAATAGCTATGATTAAAAATGAAACAAATATGCCAATTGTCATTGTTCATGGACCCAATGGTACTGAAAAAGCAGTAGAGCTAACCCAGTATTTTGACAATGTCTATCATTTATCGTTGGCTCCTTCAATAGCACGTTCTGCTGCCGTCATAAAAAATGCTTTTCTCGCGATAACGCCAGATACCTCTATTTTGCATATGACAAGTGCTTATAATGTTCCTGTCATCGCCGTGTATGCCGATTATAAAACACGCTGGCCTGCAATGGCAGATATTTCAGAGACAATTGTAGTAGGGAAAGAGATTGATCGCATCAATCTGGATGAATTCAGAAACACGGTGAAAAGAATTATCGTAAAAATTCAATCCTGATGTAATTATCAGATTTAAGAGATTTTAGATATGTCTGTTATGATTTGGCGCTAAATAGCAAAAAGCCTGCTTAAAGCAGGCTTTTTTGAATTTGGCTCCTCTGACTGGACTCGAACCAGTGACATACGGATTAACAGTCCGCCGTTCTACCGACTGAACTACAGAGGAATCGTGAGAACGAGGCGAATATTACTGAGTGGTGCAGCGAGTGTCAACACTAAAATTCACAAGCCATTTCAATCGGTTAATTAAGCAACAAAATTGATATTTAATGAACATCTGGTGCTGAATATGCGTCCCTTTCATTAGCATTTCGCAGTCTTTGCAGTGGATCCTGCTGATAAAATTGGCAGAAACGTTGCCACAGCGAGGGGAAGCGAGGCGCAAAAAGCTCCGGAGCACTAAAAAAGTATTCGGAAAGCACGGCAAAACATTCGGCAGGATCACTGGCAGCATAAGCATCGATGCTGGAGGCATTCTCCCCCACTAACTCAATTTCTTCCTGAATGTTATCCATCGCAGCGTGAAGATCGTGTTCCCAGCCCGCGACTTCGCGTAAAGAAATAAAGGGGACGCCACTGGCGCGATCGCCATTTCGGGTGTCCAGTTTATGTGCAACTTCATGGATAATCAGATTAAATCCCGAGGCATCGAAAGAATCCTGTATATCGAGCCAATTCAGCACGATGGGACCTTGCTGCCAGCTTTGACCTGACTGAACAATACGTTGATTATGAACCAGCCCTATATCGTCTTCCCATTCATCGTCTACCACAAATGGTGCCGGGTAAATTAACACTTCATGAAATCCATCCAGCCATTCCAGTCCCAGTTCCATAACAGGTAAGCAAAACAGCAAGGCAATGCGACCACTTTTCAATGCATCAAGTTCAACGCCTTGTAAAGGAACCAGTCGTTTTTGTTGCAAAAAACGTTCAGCCAGAGTGACTAATTTGTTTTGCTCTTGCTCAGTCAAACATGTCAAAAGAGGTATCGCCAAAGCTTCCTTCCACGGAATTGCATCATCATGGGCGGTTTCTTGTACTTTCCAGGGCCACTTAATCATCGTTTTGCTCGCAAACTCGTCACTTGAACAAAATTGCACGGACAGAGACTGTTAAAATGCCAAATTTCCTGGCATCATGGCAACAATCTGAACGGAGAGATGCCGGAGCGGCTGAACGGACCGGTCTCGAAAACCGGAGTGGGGGCAACTCCACCGGGGGTTCAAATCCCCCTCTCTCCGCCAAAATTCAAGCACTTATAAGTAATCTATGCCGTGATTAAAATCACACTTGGAATTACTTGGAATATTTTGTTGGAATATTTTTGTGCTAACATATGCAAAAATCCACTGTTAAAAGTGTCTTTTTGCGTTATGAACCTGGAAGGCTGAGTGTCTCCCGGGTTATATTTGTATACGATTTTTGTTAGCTAAATGTTTGTGCGTTGATCTGGAGGAGCTATGGCTACCAATCCGAGAGAACATGCCCGGCGAGTGCTGGAGACGTTCTGGCGTGGTCGGGACTTTCCTGTCGATCCTGCAAAAATCGCTAACGATATGGGGATTGATGTTTTTATTGGCAAATTACCGGGCAATGTGTCTGGGGCTTTGATCAAGCAAAGGTGTCAGGATCCCGCAATCTTTCTTAACGCAGATGATAGCAAGCCCCGGCAGCGCTTTTCGTGCGGACATGAACTCGGTCATTATATTGCCAGACTGGCAGATCAAAGTGACGTCTATGAGTACGCTGATTTTCGTGGTGAAGAATCCAGGAGTGGAACTGATCCAGATGAAATCTTTGCGAATCAGTTTGCTGCTGAACTTCTTATGCCTATAGATGAAGTAAAAAGACTGCATTCTCAGGGACATCCGAGCTATGTTATAGCACATCATTTCGGAGTTTCTGATGATGCGATCAATTTCCGTCTGAAGAATCTAAGGTTAGCCTGATACATTGAGTTATGCAGCACGAGAACGATTCTGATAATGAATTCAGGTTGTCGGTATTCGATACCCTAAAGGGAACGCTGAACCAACATAGACAGATGGCTGAAGAGGGGCGCGACGAACAGGCCTTTAAAAAAGATGAAGAGATCGAGAGTGAACATTTTGTCTATAGATCACGCACAAGGAGTGGCGCAGATCATTCCGATGTGACACAGGTTGGTTCGCTTGACCCTGAGCAACACAGAAAACAGCTCAGTAACAGAGATTTTGAAGGTGAGATTAAGTTAAAAAAGACCTATGGTATCTGGCTTTTGTTTATTCTTGCCATCCAGTTGCTTGTTATGAATGCGGTGTTCATTGTGGTTGGATTTAAGACACTGGAATTTGATGCCTTAACATTGCAGCTGTACATGGGGGGAACCTTAACAGAAGTGTTTGGGCTTGTTCTCGTAATCACGAAGTACCTCTTCAATCGAAAATAGCCCCATTGGTTGATTTGGGGCCTGTGCTATTTCATTACCCTTCTTTTTTGACTAATGGCAGATCCAGTGTTGGAGTGATTTTTGTTTTCCGGTCATAAACTAGCACTTGCGCCTCAGTCTTATGTCCAGAGAAAAGCTGTTTGTCCCGACTGCTTCCCTCATAATCTGAAATCCCTTTAGCCTTAAGATCATGGAAGGTGAAGTCGGTTAAAATACCTGAAATTTTTCCTGCGCGATTTCTTGCTTCCACCCACATTTCGTTAAAGCCTTTGTACATATATCGGTTGCCGTATTGATTGCTGATCACATAGGCGGATTTTGGTAACTGTTTTGCTTTTTCGACCGCCGCCTGTAATCGTGGACTCCATGCTTTTATCTGTTTTTTCCCTGTTTTCCCTTGCTGGATAAAGATCCCGTCGTTTCCAATCTGCTCCCATTTCAGCGATAACACATCGGAAACCCTCGCTGCACACAGATAGGCAATTTCCATTGCGATAAAAACAGGAAGAGGTGCAACGCTTAATACTGCCTGGTATTCTTTGTCGGTTACATATCGTTCGCGGTTTTTGGCCTTGAATTTACTTACACCTGCACATGGGTTAGCCTTCACGTACCCTCGCTCATACCCCCAACTGTAAACACGGGACATACTGCTTTTTTCATGGTTGGCTTGCGTTTTACTCTGCTCCCCTCTTTTGTCCATGTATCGACGGATGTGTTCTGGTTTTATGGAATCCGCTGGTACCTTACCGAATACGGCAAGCAACTTTTTTTGATGTTGCAGATAATCTTTTTGTGTTCTTGGACTAAGGTCACTGTAATAGGCGCTGGCGAGGAATTTTTCCCACAAGCGACCGAATGTCATTGCACGATCGCGATTATTTACAGTTTCCTCATACTTTTTCCATAAAGCAGCTAAACCATCCTTGATGGCGGTTAGTGTGACAGATTCTCTGGATGTTGGTTTCCATACATAACTATATTTATTTGGGTATACATTTGGAGGTAATTTTTCGTGTTCAGGATTTTTCCTTCGTCTTCCCATCAGATCGCACCAAAATTCGGCTCTACCTCGCGTGGTGGTAAAGTTTTATTGCAGGTAAATAGATCCCGGCTGACAATCGGTTTGCCACTACGATTGGTATAGAACGGAAGCCCGTTTTCCATTAACCATTTTCGCTGGTGGCTTGCATATTTGCAGCCCGTTAATATTAGCAATTCATCTTCGGTTAAAAATAAGCTGCTCATAGCTATATCTCATAACCGCCGCTAACTATATACGGTTAGCGGCAATTAGGGTTGAACATTAAAAATCAGCCTGACTCGGGATCAGTTTTTGCCAGATAGCTGAAACGTATTTTGCCTGGTAACGAGCGTCATCAAGTGCATTATGGCGCTCACCTTCGAATGGAATAGCCGTTCTGGCATCGAAGTCTATGGCTTTCCCCAGCTCAACGATTGTGCGTACATCGCGATCGTTGTAGTAACGCCACGGGCAGG
>NZ_PTSN01000031.1:0-34179 GCF_002965865.1 Escherichia sp. MOD1-EC6098 | reverse complement strand
CCAGCTCTGAGCCTCAAGACGATCCTGAATGTAATAAGCGTTCATGGCTGAACTCCTGAAAATGGCTGTGAAAATATCGCCCGCGAAATGCCAGGCTGATTAGGAAAACAGGAAAGGGGGTTAGTGATTCAGGCCGTTGCCGCGTCCGTCGAGAAAAATTTCCACGAGCAAGTCACGGGTATAAGTGCGCTCGATGCCGCGATGCAGATAAAGCCGTCCGCGTAAATTAGCTGATGCAGTCCAGGTACCATCTTTGTGTTTGACCAGCATTCCTGGCATGACCGCACCGCGATTAACGGTCTGCGTTCCGTAATGTTGATGAACCATAAAAACTCCTGCCCGTAAGCTGGGCTGCTGAACATATAGAGACTTCTGCGCGTATTCAGGCGGTGGATGGCCGCCGGTTGTCATAACTAAGCCGCCTCGTTGAAGCGACTGAGGTATGAAGTGTTGAGTTGATTTCAGCTGGTCACACCGACGTTCACGCGTCCGCTTCACCCCTCGCACTCCCCGGAGCCTGCTGAAATTCAAGCTGCGGATCTAAGCGGTCATCGCAACGGTGAATCAGGTGGTTGCCGTATCGTTGTGTTGTTGCGACATGGTAATAATAGCTATTGCTATTGGTGGTATCAATACTTATTGCTATTGATTGATGTGTTTTGATATTAACTGTTTGATAGCAAAAAGAATTAATTTTGTGACTTGCATCGCATAGCGATAACTGAAGGGAGGTTGTGGTGGTTTTTCGAACGGTTTGTGTGATGAGGGGAGGGGACAAAAGAAAACCCGGCACGGTGGCCGGGACGTTTTATTTCAAAGAAAAATTATGACTAGCGTATCTTGGAAGAAATTCATATAGTGTTAATGTCTTAACGCCGTGAGAAGCAGCAGCATCCGGGATCATTATTCTTTTTTTAGGTTTGCCACCGGATGGTTTCTCATGGGTAATAATAGTATATCCATGTGTCATCGCATGGGCTATTAAAAAAGCATCTGCTTTTTCATGGCTTGCAAAGTCAAACTTTGCCTTTTCGGTAACATCTAATTTAGTTGACCAATTTATTAACTTTGCATAATTTTCTATTGAACTATGCTCATCTTCGAAGAATGATGATGGTAACTCTTCTTTAATCCATTTACACAATGGATCATCTTTTGCACATAGTTCTTTTTTTACAGCATTAATGCTATAAATCAGACCATTCATGTGTAAAGCGAGAAGAAAATCCCAAAATATTTTGCAATAATTGAAGTTATATGCAAAGTTTTTTGCCTCTATGAAGACATTACTATCAATTAAGAATTTTCCATTATGAATCATAGAGATTCTCGTTTTTTATAAAATTCAACAACTGTATCTGCTTTTACATTTAGCAGTACGCCTGCTTCCCTTAATGGTAATTGTTGAGACATTGCTTTGGAAATTATTATATTCGTAAGTTTTGGACTGTTACGAACAGGTAATGTGTTAAAGAAAGAACCACCATTAGATTCTTTTTTGGGCTTATTGTAAGCTTGATCTTTAATTATCTCCAAAGTGTTTCTTTCTATCAAATCTAATTGTAACGCTTTGATTGCACAAGCGAAATCACTAACCTTAAATAACTTAGAAACCTCTTTTACTCGATAATAATTATTATCGCTGGATGCATTAAGCCAGAAAGATTTGAAGAGATTATCAGGCATTAAGATTTCAGCAGCAACTTTATTACAAAAAGATTCTATGTTTTTTTCTGTGTCCCACCCAGAGACTCCATCGACTCCAAGCCAAAGATGAGCCACCTCATGAAATAATGTAAATACCTGCGCAGATAACGCGTCCGAGCTATTTACAAAAATGATCGGAGCAACGCTATCAGATATACAGAAACCACGAAACTCTCGCGTGTCAAGTTTTCTTTTATTATTATTACCCACAACACCATTCTTGAAAACTAATACGCCAGTGTCTTCTATTAGTTTTGCCACTTTAGAAAAATAGCTCTCAAAAGTGACATTTTTTATCTCTTTTTGTATATCAAAATGTATTGTGTTTGCTATGTCTGTAGCAACAACCTTATAATTTAATTTTCTATTAAATTTAAATTTACCAATAAAATCGAGTGGATCATCATTACCATTTTCTCTTAAATAGTCTTTGTACCACTCAAGTTTATATTCTATATCATAGTAAACATCAAAAAAATCTTTTCCTAACTCACGGCTATTTATAGCTTGCCTTAAGTCAGGGATCTTGGGTTTGGCTGGAGTTGGTGGCGTTTCAAGAAATAAAAAACCGAAAGGGATTCCTCCAATTTTTGCCAGTTTTTCTGCTGCGGATTTACTTACCACTCCGTTAAGAAATTTATTAATCTTTTTGGGCATGACTTGGTCAGCAAGAGTTTCGATAGAAACTCCTTGAGAATTTGCTATCCAATCAATCATCTTCCTAGACAATTGAAATTCAACCGCTGCCATGTTATCACCTAGTTAAAAAAACCTATTATTCAACAATTATTGTTGTGCACCTGATAGCTAACGTCAAGCCTAATTTATTGCCTTACTACAGTAAGCTGAAAAGCGAAGTGCATAATTTTGTTCTGATTTCTACCCATGCTTTCTATATGTCTGCGGCATGCTCCCGATGACTTTCCCGAAGATGAACACGCGGTTCATCTCGTCTTTCTCGATCGGGTCCCACGGTGAGTAGCTCTTGTTATCAGAGATAACCAGCAGCTTATCCTTCATCATTTGCAGGCGCTTTACATGGGCGGTGTCGTCATACAGAAACGCATAGATACCATCACCGTCGAAAGATTTAACAGTGATATCAACGAACAGAAGATCACCTGGTTCGATCGTTCCTGACATGCTGTCACCGCGTACGTTAATGATGCGGATATTTTCTGCCTTCCTGCCATCGAACATGTGACGAGCATCGTCAAATGAGTACTCAACCGAGCGTAGAACTTCTACAAACTCACGGTTGATGACTCCCGGCCCGGCACTCACTTCTATATCAAGAACGTCAATCTTGAAGTATTTGGGATGGTTGGCAGTAGGCTTCCCTAATTGTTGACCGTCATTTCTCATCGGGCCTATGCCTGATGAGAGCCACTCTGTTCGAACACCCAATGCATTAGCTATTTCAACAATTTTTGTTGAGCCGCGCGCGTTGCCGCTTGTCAGTCTCCAGATTGTGGGTTGAGCTACGCCAGACGCCTTTGCAAGAGCGCCTTGAGACATTCCAGATTGTTCCATCGCTAGGTTTAAGCGATCAGCAAGAGTTTCTTTTTTCATAAGTTTTAATTTATACGCTTGCGTATTGATGGTCAAAACACGTTTTGCTATTGTTATGATTAATACGCATTGCTATTATTTGTTCATTGCAATACCAATAGGAATTGATAATGACAAATCAAACCATTCAACTCGCAATCAGTATTACAGGTAGTCAAAAACGACTGGCAGATCTATGCGGTGTAGCCCAACCCACTGTTTGGCGTTGGCTACACGGTGGCGGAATTGATGCCCGCTATGTAATGAAAATTGTCTCAGCCACTGGTGGAAAGATTAAACCAGCAGATATTCGTCCCGACCTCGCACCATTGTTTAACGCGAGTAATTCTGCCGCCTAAACTGCGGCGTTAACTGATAAGGCAATGACTATGCAACCACTTACATACCAACAGACTAGCGGATTTAGCCCGACTGCGGTGATAAATCGTTCTCAAACAAAACAAGCTCCAGGCCACGAAAAAATCCGTGATGCCGTCCGCGCCTGGTCGGCTGCAGATAATCAGGATGTTGTTGCCGCACTCATTGTGAATGAGTATCGGGAGCAGGGCGGCGGCACCATCGATTTCCCTGATGATGTCAGCCGTGCACGCCAGAAGCTGTTCCGCTTCCTCGATAACAAATTCGATTCTGAAAAATACCGAAATAACGTGCGTGAACTGACCCCGGCAATTCTGGCGGTACTACCGCTGGAATATCGCGGTTACCTGGTTGAGCAGGATAGCTTCATGGCTAGGTTGGCTGAAATGGAAAAGGAACTCAGTGAGGCAAAACAGGCTGTCATTCTCAACGCACCACGCCACCAGAAACTGAAGGAAATTAGTGAAGGTATTGTGTCGATGTTTCGTGTGGACCCAGATCTGGCTGGTCCATTGATGGCGATGGTTACTACCATGCTGGGGGCGATATGACAGGTTCAGAAATGGCGAAAGCCGGTCTGCTGGAACAGAACCGACTTTCAGGTGCAAATCGTAACACACTCATTGCGGGAGGAATTATGGCAAACACTGCTGAGATATTCAATTTTCCAGTGCCGGATGCGGCACAAAAGGAGCCGCGCGTGGCAGATCTCGATGATGGTTATACGCGCATTGCAAATGAGTTGCTGGAAGCTGTGATGCTGGCCGGATTAACACAGCACCAGCTTCTGGTCTTCCTGGCTGTCATGCGCAAAACATATGGCTTTAATAAAAAACTGGATTGGGTGAGCAACGAGCAACTGTCCGAATTGACCGGGATATTGCCGCACAAGTGTTCTGCTGCAAAAAGTGTTCTGGTAAAGCGTGGGATTTTGATTCAGAGCGGGCGGAATATCGGTATTAATAATGTGGTCAGTGAATGGTCAACATTACCCGAATCAGGTAAGAAAAATAAAGTTTACCTGAAAGAGGTAAATTTACCTGAATCAGGTAAGAAAAGTTTACCCAAATCAGGTAAAGGCGTTTACCCGAATAAGGTAAACACAAAAGACAAACTAACAAAAGACAATATAAAATCTTTTTCGTCCGAGAATTCTGGCGAATCCTCTGACCAACCAGAAAACGATCTTCCTGTGGTGAAACCAGATGCTGCAATTCAGAGCGGCAGCAAGTGGGGGACAGCAGAAGACCTGACCGCCGCAGAGTGGATGTTTGACATGGTGAAGACCATCGCGCCATCAGCCAGAAAACCGAATTTTGCAGGGTGGGCTAACGATATCCGCCTGATGCGTGAACGTGACGGACGTAACCACCGCGACATGTGCGTGCTGTTCCGCTGGGCATGCCAGGACAACTTCTGGTCCGGTAACGTGCTAAGTCCGGCCAAACTCCGCGACAAGTGGACCCAGCTCGAAATCAACCGAAACAAGCAACAGGCAGGCGTGACAGCCGGAAAACCAAAACTCGACCTGACGAACACTGACTGGATTTACGGGGTGGAGCTATGAAAAACATCGCCGCACAGATGGTTAATTTTGACCGTGAGCAGATGCGCCGGATCGCCAATAACATGCCGGAACAGTACGACGAAAAGCCGCAGGTACAGCAGGTAGCGCAGATTATCAATGGTGTGTTCAGCCAGTTACTGGCAACTTTCCCGGCGAGCCTGGCTAACCGGGACCAGAATGAACTGAACGAAATCCGCCGCCAGTGGGTTCTGGCTTTCCGGGAAAATGGGATCACCACGATGGAACAGGTTAACGCTGGAATGCGCGTAGCCCGTCGGCAGAATCGACCATTCCTGCCATCACCCGGGCAGTTTGTCGCCTGGTGCCGGGAAGAAGCATCCGTTAACGTCGGGCTGCCAAACGTCAGCGAGCTGGTTGATATGGTCTATGAGTATTGTCGGAAGCGTGGCCTGTATCCAGATGCAGAGTCTTATCCGTGGAAATCAAACGCGCACTACTGGCTGGTTACCAACCTGTACCAGAACATGCGGGCCAATGCGCTTACTGATGCGGAATTACGGCGCAAGGCTGCCGATGAACTGTCCTGTATGACAGCGCGAATTAACCGTGGTGAGGCTATACCTGAACCAGTAAAACAAATCCCTGTCATGGGCGGTAGACCTCTAAATCGTGCACAGGCTCTGGCGAAGATCGCAGAAATCAAAGCTAAGTTTGGGCTGAAAGGAGCAAGGGTATGACGGTCAAAGAGGCAATTATTCATTACCTGGGGACTCATAAGAACTTCTGTGCGCAGGACGTTGCTGCGGTAACAGGCGCAACAGTAACCAGTATAAATCAGGCTGCGGCTAAAATGGCACAGGAAGAAAAGGTGAGCACGAACCTGATTTTTGAGGAGTGTCGGTAGAGTGCCGCGATGAAACGGGTCGTGACGGTAAATGGTAGTTTAAGAGCATGAGATTAGATGCTGTAACAATTAATAAAACTGTGGGGAAAAGTATAATGTGTGATTAAATTTACGTCAAATGAGACCGGATTTGGCAGTGCTTGATGAGTTATGCTGCGGCTTTCTTGAAGATATATACGGCACATGCTTAGGAACACAAGATATAATGACTTTTCGATGATAATATTATTCGTGGTGGGGAGTTTTTTTAAACTGATGGAGAGTATTGATACAGTTATGAGATCTGCTCTTTAGCTCTAGGTTTATGTACTCTACAAGTGTAAGTAAGTTGAGGAATCCATCAGCCGAACAGGTCATACCCTTTAGTGTGTGGAGGGGCACGATGAGAAACCTGAGAAAATTAGTAATGAGAGCAATGAACAGCTACGCTGGCTATGGATATATCAAAGGAGAGAAACATATATGATAAATTATTCACTTAGAGATATTACCGTTAAGTTAATGCTGGTTTTTTGTTAAATTTATTTATAAATCAAGTTGTTGAGGTATACCACCCAACTTTTTTGTTAGATGGTATAAATTTCATTGATTTAATGTAACTGGCTAATATACAAGCTCTAATGAAAAGAGTATTGAGAACTTATTCTTGACACCTTTCTATGATTTCTTTTATCTCTTCGATATTGAAGGTATTATTAAATTGAATGGTACATGCATATTTCATGTTATTATGGCGAGATCTTAGATAGAAATCAGGTTGGATATATTCACTGTTAAATATTTCGATAAGGGTGCTATTCTTAGGCATAAAAAGAATGTTGGTGAGGCCTGCGCCATGAGGGCCAATAAGGATGCTTGCATTTGAGAAAATTGAAACCTGTTGCGCAAAGTCAAGGTCTTCAGCGTATAGTATATCAAAACCTAATTCTTTAAGCTCATTTTCAACTTCAAATTCATTTAATGGGCCACGGCTTGACTTTCTCCTTGAAATATATATTTTAGAGTCTGTTGTTTGTGGGTATGATATTTTTTTAAAAAAATGAAAAATATCTTCACTCCAGTTAAAACTATATGGATATAATTGTAGTGCCTTTTTAATTCGAGTATTAGCAAGTGTTTGTATAGAAATAAAACGTTTGCGGTCTATACATAGGCGCGATGCAATAAAATCCAATACATTAAATCTGTCTTCCGTAAAGACTATAGGAATGTCATCAGGTAATTCTGTTATAAATTTCAATCCTCCGAAACATTCACTAAGAGCATGATAATAGTTATTGCATGCATGGTCTATGGGCAAAAAAATAGCCTTATCAATATATCTTATTTCATTGTCGTTATTAATATAATTAACATGGCTAAGTTTTGCCAGACGGGCTGCATTTGTTGAGTCGTAATAACCATTTTTATCTGAAATGGCATAGAAATTATGATTGAAAGTATGAACTATCGCATCATCGAGAATTCTAAATTTTTCTTGATTGTGCTGTAAAAGTTTTTTCGCAAAACCTTTGTCTCTAAGTGTGTTTTTTACAGTATTGCTGTAATCTAAGAAATCATCTTCAAAATAACTGTAGTGATTTCCATGGTTATTCCTAAAATATAGCCCGCTTTCTCTGGAGAATATATTGAATAGTGATTTTATTTCTGTTTTTTTTGTGTCATATGATTTTAGTATTATTTTTCTAAGGTTTTTATTCTTATCACCTTCTCTGATAACGTGTAATATACTATCCCGTTGACTTTCAACTCGTGAAAGACGAAACTTTATTTTCTCTGCAAAGCTTTCAGCTTTTAAAAGTGAAAGTGTATGGTCAAATTTCTCAAAATCACCTAATTTCAACAGATTGTTTAAAATATCTGATACTTTAAACATGTCAACATTTCCATTATCAAGCCAAATGTCAACATTTTGCAAGTACTCGCAAGCTTCTAATTTATCTGTGTATTTTTTATCCATGGCTTCATCCTGTTATGCATCTTTCTGGTTTTATGTTAAGAATAAATATATGGAGTTTTATTTTTAGAAATAAACCTATTTAAGAGTCAATGTGCGTAATTTACTTTTATCTGAGATTACATCTCCTGGAAAATATTCTACTTCAATTAATGCATCTACGGCAATAGGTGGAGTTAAGCGAAGTGTTCAGTATGTTGTGTTTTTGGTTGATTAGTAAGCACTATGTGGAATACAATTAAATATTAACCACCGCAAAGGGGGCTGGTGATTGCTCCTGTAAGGCTATAACCTGAAGAATTCCCATATCTGAATATCTCTGCTTACTCACCACAAGTAAAAGGAGAAAAACTGACATGGGGTTTTACAGAAGTTCATCATATGTATATTGGCGTTGCAAATATCACACAGTCTGGGCGCCAAAGTACCGCTTTAGGATTCTGAGAGATAAATTGGACAAGGAGCTGTACAGAACCATTTGTATTCTGCGTGGAATAAAAGATTGCGAGGTTCCGGATTTAAGTGTACAGCCAGATCATTGCATTTTGTAGTAATCGTGCCGTCATAAATCTCAATATCTACTCTGATGAGAAAACCTAAAAGGTTGCAGCGAAATCAGGCTCTACAATCTATTCCCGCATATCAGGACGAAGTTATGGGGAAACAATTTGGGTTCACGAGGTTACTTTGTCGATATAGTAGGCACGACCGAAAAAATTATCAGGCGGTATGTTAGACATCAGGAAAAGATGGAGCAAGCACACGAACAGTTACCGGAGTTGCTAGAGTCGAACGCAGAATATGACAGTCGCTTGCTTATAGGGGCAGTCTGCAAGCCACTTCTGAGGAAGTGGTCTTTTACAGCTTTTAAAATCCATGTATCGTAAAAATAAAATGTATTATGTATTGTTAAAGTATGCACACATAATTAAGTGTACATTAATATTTTTTTTAATGTGAAGTTATGGTGATTGGAATCTCTTGTTCTGATTATCCAGGTATATGCATTTGCAATATATTACTTAGATGAAAAAATAAGAAGTGGTTTAAGCTCCCATAAAAGATTGATATGTTGAATATTACTGCAAGTTAACAGCATAGCGCTAGGTATCTCTGCAGTTATTTTACAAAAAATGCATATTGGAATTATGTCGTAATATGTTCTGTGTAATAAAGGAATCTTAGATAAATATATGAGTGGTTTCGTTGATTATGTTAATTCTCTTAAGGTAATATCGTATAAACTAAAGTAGAAGCTATTAGCTTGTTTATGTCCTTTGAAGGCTTATTGATTTTTAATTATCAAGCTGTCACAATAAAAACACCGGAGCCTGAACAACTCCGGTGACTTCTGCGCTAAACGGGGACGTTTATGCGCACATACAATCTAAACTCTCTTCTCCCTTCACAGATGCAGAAATGCACCTGTGGTTCTTTGTATCCAACGTTTGACCTCTGCGGAGGTGAAGCGTGAACCTCCCACAAGACGGCATCAAATTACATCGCGGGAACTTCACCGCTATCGGCCAGCAGATCCAGCCTTATCTGGAGGACGGAAAATGCTTTCGCATGGTGCTTAAACCGTGGCGCGAGAGACGCAGTCTTTCCCAGAATGCACTTAGCCACATGTGGTACAGCGAAATCAGTGAATACCTCATAAGCAGGGGGAAATCGTTCGCTACTGCAGCATGGGTAAAAGATGCTCTCAAACACACATACCTCGGTTATGAAACCAAAGAACTGGTTGATGTCATAACCGGTGAAATCACCACTATTCAGTCGTTACGCCATACCTCCGACCTCGATACCGGAGAGATGTATGTCTTCCTGTGTAAGGTTGAAGCCTGGGCGATGAATATTGGCTGCCACCTGACTATTCCGCAGAGCTGCGAGTTCCAGCTGCTGCGTGATAAGCAGGAGGCGTAATGGCTACACCGCTTATTCGTGTCATGAACGGACACATCTACAAAGTACCAAATCGTCGTAAGCGTAAGCCTGAGCTGAAACCATCCGAAATACCAACACTGCTCGGATATACCGCCAGCCTGGTTGATAAAAAATGGTTGCGACTGGCAGCAAGGAGGAATCATGGCTGATTTGAGAAAAGCAGCGCGTGGTCGGGAATGCCAGGTAAGAATCCCTGGCATATGTAATGGCAATCCTGAAACGTCTGTACTGGCACATATCCGGCTGGCTGGATTGTGCGGTACCGGTATCAAACCGCCAGACCTGATTGCCACCATTGCATGTTCTGCCTGCCACGACGAAATCGACCGCCGCACACATTTTGTCGATGCTGAGTATGCAAAAGAATGCGCGCTGGAAGGTATGGCGAGAACGCAGGTTATCTGGCTGAAAGAGGGGGTAATTAAGGCGTGAATACCTACAATATCACATTACCCTGGCCGCCGGGCAATAATCGCTATTACCGCCATAATCGCGGGCGCACGCACATCAGCGCAGAGGGGCAGGCATACCGCGAAAACGTCGCCCGAATCATTAAAAACGCAATGCTGGATATCGGCCTGGCTATTCCTGTGAAAATCCGCATTGAGTGTCACATGCCGGATCGCCGTCGCCGTGACCTGGATAATCTACAAAAGGCCGCTTTTGACGCACTCACCAAAGCAGGTTTCTGGTTGGATGATGCTCAGGTCGTTGATTACCGCGTTGTGAAGATGCCGGTTGTCAAAGGTGGAAAGCTGGAACTGACCATCACTGAACAGGGAGATGAATGATGTTTGAGTTTTATATGGCAGAGCTTCTTCGCCACTGCTGGATGCGCCTGCGCTTATATCGTTTCCCCGGTTCTGTTTTGACCGATTACCGAATACTGAGGAATTACGCCAAAACACTGAAAGGAGCTGCCGCATGAATACCCAATATTTACAGTATGTCCGCGAGCAACTCATGGTGGCTACCGCTGATTTGAGCGGAGCAACGAAAGGCCAGTTTGAAGCCTGGCTGGAGCATGCACAATTTGATACTGGTACATACAAACGAAAGAAGCCGCGCATTCTGGATGTGGTAACTGGCAAGATGATTACGCTGGATAATCCGCCGATTTCCGGTAAACAGTCGTACGCAAAAGGTTCATCTGTCGCCCTGGTCAGTTTGGTCGAGTTTTCAACCTCTTCGTGGCGGCGTGCGATTTTGTCTCTCGATGAACATCAGAAAGCGTGGTTGCTGTGGAGTTACAGTGAAAATATTCGCTGGGAGCATCAGGTTGCCATAACGCAGTGGGCATGGAGCGAGTTTAAGGCGCTGTTAGGTACAAGAAAAATTGCCAGTAAGACACTGGAACGCTTAAAGAAGTTGATCTGGCTGGCGGCACAGGATGTGAAGAACGAGCTGGCAGGGCGTAAGACCTATGAATACCAGGAGCTGGCATTACTGGTGGGAGTGACATCAAAAAACTGGTCTGAGACATTTACTGAACGCTGGGTTGCAATGAAGCACATTTTTCTACAGCTTGATAGCCAAGCTTTATTGCTTTTAACGAAAACACGTTCAAAGCAAAAGGCGACATTTTCACAGCAAAGTATTGCAAAACTGGATTAAAAGGCATATATTTCATGTAAATCTGATATTCTGTCAATGGTGTACGCACTGGCAGTAATCCAAATTCAAGCCCGAGGTTTAAAGCCTTGGGCTTTTCTGTTTCTGGACGGTGAGTAACCTTCCAACCTACCCCAGCCAGGGTGTCTTCAGCTGTTGAGTTGATATTGCTTAACCCTCTGTTGCCAGCTACATGCTGGCTTTTTTATTCCAGGCTTGCGGGGAGCATCAACTCCGTGCTTTGTCGTTAAATTACCCCGTGAGCCTAATTTCTGACATTTAACGTCCCGGCCTTTTGTCGGCGGCGAAACATTGGCTATTCATATGCACGAAAAAGAGAGCCTTGCCGGAGCGTTCTGGCTCGTTTTGCTGATCATCGCAGGTTGGGGCGGTCTGGTCCGCTACCTGATAGATGTGAAGCAGAGTAAAGCAACGTGGAGCTGGATAAATGCTCTGGCTCAGATAGTGGTATCGGGATTCACCGGTGTTATTGGTGGCCTGATCAGTATCGAAAGTGGATTCAGCATTTACATGATTCTCGCGACGGCGGGGATTAGTGGTGCGATGGGTTCGGTTGCACTGACGTACTTCTGGGAACGACTGACAGGGGTGAAAAATGCAAAATCTTAATCCTCAGCGTAAAGCTTTCCTCGATATGTTGGCGTGGTCAGAAGGAACGGATAACAGCAGACAGCCAACCCGCAATCACGGCTACGACGTTATTGTAGGTGGTGAGCTATTCACGGATTACTCCGATCATCCTCGCAAACTTGTCACGCTAAACCCGCAACTTAAATCAACCGCAGCTGGACGTTACCAGCTTCTTTCCCGTTGGTGGGATGCCTACCGCAAGCAGCTTGGCCTGAAAGACTTCTCTCCGAAAAGCCAGGACGCTGTTGCACTGCAGCAGATTAAGGAGCGTGGCGCTTTACCGATGATTGATCGCGGTGATATCCGTCAGGCTATCGATCGTTGCAGTAATATATGGGCTTCACTGCCGGGCGCTGGTTATGGTCAGTTCGAGCATAAAGTTGACAGCCTGATTGCAAAATTCAAAGAAGCAGGCGGAACGGTCAGTGAGATTGAGGTATGAGCAGAGTAACTGCGATTATCTCCGCTCTGGTTATTTGTATCATCGCCTGCCTGTCATGGGCTGTTAATCATTACCGTGATAACGCCATCGTCTACAAAGAACAGCGCGATAAGGCCGCATCCATTATCGCTGACATGCAGAAACGTCAACGTAATGTAGCTGAACTCGATGCCAGATATACAAAGGAGCTTGCTGATGCTAACGCGACTATCGAAAGTCTCCGTGATGATGTTTCTGCTGGTCGTAAGCGCCTGCAAGTCGCCGCCACCTGTGCAAAGTCAACGACCGGAGCCAGCAGCATGGGCGATGGAGAAAGCCCAAGACTTACAGCAGATGCTGAACTCAATTATTACCGTCTCAGAAGTGGAATCGACAGGATAACCGCGCAGGTTAACTACCTGCAGGAGTACATCAGGACGCAATGCCTGAAATAATTTTTTTGCAAATCACAAAGTCAATTTAATGAGCCTCGCGATGCGGGGCTTTTTGCAATAAATGCGTACCGCAACGCATGTTTTTTACACCGAACCTGCCCCTTTGGAATGGGCCTTTGAGGATACCAGTTAGTGCTGGCGAGCCTCGGTGGGCTGGTTTCCTGTGCGGCAAAGGTTCATTTCAAAGAGTAGGTACACGCTATGAAATCATTAACCCTCTTCAATCAACCAATTCGTATCGGTGAAGATGGCATGATCTGCCTCACTGATATGTGGAAAGCCAGTGGTAAAAGTGAATCTGAATCTCCGTACCACTACCTGCGAAACAAGCAGACCAAAGAGTTCTTAGCCGAGCTGGAGAAAAACCACGAATCTGTGGTTTTTACTGAGCGCGGTGTACACGGTGGAACATATGGCGGGAAGTTTGTTGCTTATGATTATGCAGCATGGCTAAACCCCGGATTTAAATATGCAGCCTATAAAGTCCTGGATGACTACTTCACCGGAGAACTTCAGCATCGTAACAGCTTAAGTGCGCAGCTCAATATGAAGTGTCATGAGTTTGATCAGAAAAAAGATATGGCGAGCTTCTGTGGACAAGGGCTGGCGGCATGGCGCTATACGAAGCCAGTGTTGGTCGCTGAGATTAACTCCCTGGCTAACCAGCTGCAGATAACGATCCCCGGGCTTCCGGGATGAGTGATCGTGTCATTGAATGCGCCTCCAGAGCGGGGCGCGACTTCTCAGAGTTCATGAAAGGCGAGAAGGGCATGATGGAAGCATTGGCCTCGGTGGATGAGTTTGGCGAGCAGCTGCGCCTCAACGGCTGTGTCAATCATCACTTTGTTAGCTACATGATGCGGAACTCGATCATGCAGGCATTCATGGACATGGCAAAAGCCGAGAGGAAAGAAGAGCGCCGGCGTAAGCGAGCGGAAGCAAAAGCGAAGTAGCCATTACAAAGCCCATCTACTGGTGGGCTTGATAATGGCTTATACCCTACACGGGATAACTTAACTGATATCCCTTTTAACGGATAAACGGAGCCAACAATGGCAGAGATTATTCCCATGACTGAAGAACAGAAATTCCAGCTAGAGATTTACAAACTGGTCATGAACCAGAACGCAGCCGCAGAGGAAGCATTTCAGTTCATTGGCACTGACGAGCTGAAGCTTGAGCTATTCAAAATTCACTTCCAGTCAGGCGGCGCTAATTCAGATATCACGACCCGCACTATCGAAGCGGTGCGTAAATCGAAGGAAGCGTTAGACCTGTTCACCACCGGAGCATAAACATGGCGCGCCCAACAAAGTATCAAGAGGCGTATGCCGAACAGGCACGCAAACTGTGCTTGCTGGGCTACACCGATGCAGAACTTGCTGATTTCTTTGAAGTCAGTGAGTCAACTATTAACAAGTGGAAGCTTGATTATCCTAAGTTTTCGGAGTCCATAAAAAAGGGTAAGGCCGTCGCTGATGCAGAAGTTAGTGATCGTCTTTATCAACGCGCTATGGGCTTCGTGGCTCCAGATATCGATATTCGTGTTATTGAAAACAGAATTGTCGAAACTCCGCTTGAGAAGCATTACCCGCCTGATACAACCGCTGCCATCTTCTGGCTTAAGAACCGACAGAAGGATAAATGGCGCGACAAGGTTGATCACGAGCTAACAGGCAAAGACGGCGGCGCAATTCAGATTGAAACATCACCGATGAGCACTCTATTCGGAAAATGACCTCGATTAATCCTATCTTTGAACCGTTCATTGAGGCGCATCGCTACAAAGTTGCCAAAGGCGGTCGAGGTAGCGGTAAGTCATGGGCAATTGCGAGGCTGCTTGTTGAAGCGGCGCGTCGGCAGCCTGTGCGTATTCTCTGCGCTCGTGAACTGCAAAACAGTATCAGCGATTCGGTAATCCGGTTGCTTGAAGATACCATCGAGCGTGAAGGGTATTCGGCTGAGTTTGAAATTCAGCGTTCAATGATTCGTCATCTCGGAACGAATGCTGAATTCATGTTCTACGGCATCAAAAACAACCCGACGAAGATTAAATCGCTCGAAGGTATTGATATCTGCTGGGTGGAAGAAGCGGAGGCGGTAACGAAGGAATCATGGGATATCCTGATACCAACCATCCGTAAGCCGTTCTCTGAAATATGGGTGAGCTTTAACCCGAAGAACATCCTCGACGATACCTATCAGCGATTCGTCGTAAATCCTCCTGATGATATTTGTCTGCTGACGGTGAACTACACCGACAACCCGCACTTTCCTGAAGTTCTCCGTCTGGAGATGGAAGAGTGTAAACGCAGAAACCCGACACTGTATCGTCACATCTGGCTTGGTGAGCCAGTAAGCGCAAGTGATATGGCAATCATCAAACGTGAATGGCTTGAAGCCGCAACCGATGCGCACAAGAAACTCGGATGGAAAGCGAAAGGCGCTGTTGTCTCTGCGCATGACCCGTCAGATACAGGGCCGGATGCTAAAGGTTATGCATCGCGTCACGGTTCGGTTGTTAAGCGCATTGCCGAAGGTCTGCTGATGGACATCAATGAAGGTGCTGACTGGGCAACTTCGCTGGCGATTGAAGACGGTGCTGACCATTACCTGTGGGATGGTGATGGTGTTGGTGCCGGGCTACGCAGACAGACAACGGAAGCGTTCTCCGGCAAGAAAATCACCGCCACGATGTTCAAGGGCAGCGAATCGCCATTCGATGAAGATGCTCCGTATCAGGCCGGAGCATGGGCTGATGAAGTCGTACAGGGCGACAACGTTCGCACTATTGGCGATGTATTCCGCAATAAGCGAGCGCAATTCTATTACGCGCTGGCTGACAGGCTGTATCTGACATATCGGGCGGTTGCCCACGGTGAGTATGCAGACCCCGACGACATGCTGAGTTTCGACAAAGAAGCGATAGGCGAGAAGATGCTGGAGAAGCTGTTTGCAGAACTGACGCAGATTCAGCGCAAATTCAATAACAACGGGAAGCTGGAGCTTATGACTAAGGTCGAAATGAAGCAGAAGCTCGGTATTCCATCTCCTAACCTGGCTGATGCGCTGATGATGTGTATGCATTGCCCGGAGTCGGCTGCGCAAACCGACTATTCCAGTTACTCAATTCCTTGTGGTGTAGGTTGATATGGCAGAAAAAAAGATGACTGACTGGCATCGCAAGGTGCTGTGCAACTTTGATAATGCCTGGTCAGCAACGCAGGATATGCGTGAGCAGATTATTGAGGCTCAACGTTTCGTACGGGTGTCCGGCGCACAGTGGGAAGGCAGCACAAACGCTGGTTACTCATTTGATGAAGGCAGGTTTGAGCATTACCCGCGCTTTGAACTGAATAAGATTGCCCGTGAATGTGATCGCATCATTGGCGAGTATCGACAGAATCGCATAAGCGTTAAATTCAGGCCGAAGGACGATAAGGCATCGGAAGCGTTAGCCGAAAAGATGAACGGCAAATTCCGCGCTGACTATCAGGAAACATCCGGTGGCGAAGCGTGTGATAACGCATTTGATGATGCTGTAACGGGCGGATTCGGTTGTTTCCGCATGTGTGCCGATTACGAAGATGAAATGGATCCGAGTAACGAGCAGCGACGCATCAGTCTTCTTCCTGTTTACGACCCAGCGACATGCGTCTTCTTCGATCAGGACAGCAAGCAATATGACCGCTCTGATGCTATGTGGGCTATGGAAATGTTCTCCATGACGCCTAAAGCGTTCGAGGCTGAATACCCTGATTCCATCGCGGCAAGCCTTTCTCGTGATGACACTGGCACTCAATATGACTGGTCAACGCCCGATGCCATCTATGTTGGACGCTACTACGAAGTTCGCATAGAGAAGGTGAAGCTCACGGCGTGGCGCAACCCTGTTAGCGGAGAAACGGCAATCTATGATGAAGAGCAAATCAAAGATATTGTCGACGAGCTGACCGATGGTGCATTCGAACTGATTGGCGAGCGAACGGTGAAGAAGCGCCGCGTTTATTGCGGTCTTCTGTCTGGCGCTGAATGGCTGGAAGAACCGAAGCGTATTCCGGGTGAACATATTCCTCTCATCCCGGTATATGGGCGTCGCTCATTTGTTGATAATCAGGAGCGAATCGAAGGCCACGCTGCAAAAGCGATGGATGCACAGCGTCTTGAGAACCTGATGGTTTCCATGATTGCAGATAACGCTACTCAGGCTGGCGGTGATGGCATTCCTATCGTGGATGTTGATTTCATTCCCGGTCCATTAATGAATCACTGGGCAGAGAGGAATAAGAAAAGACCTGCAGTTCTTCCCATGACCAGCAAGAAGGACAAAAACGGAACGGTCATTTCAGAGGCTCAGGTTGCTGGCTGGACACCTCCGACACAAATGCCTCCAGCTCTTGCCGGGCTATTGCAGTACACCGGAACGGCTATTCAGCAAATTACAGGTGCGTCGCAGCTTGAGAACATGCCGAGCAACGTCGCCACCGATACCGTTGATAGCATTTTTAACCGGATGGACACGCAGTCCTATATCTACATGGACAACATGGCTAAATCCATGCGCCGCGCTGGCGTTGTGTGGCTTTCTATGGCGCGTGAGGTCTATGGCAGTGATACGCCGATGCGTATCGTTAATGAGGACGGCAGCGATGACGTGGCGCTGATGACTGGTGAAGTGGTTGACCGTCAGACAGGGCAGGTTATCGCGCTTAACGACCTTTCGCAGGGTAACTATGAAGTGACTGTCGATGTCGGTCAGTCGTTCGCTACTCGCCGTGATGCAACGGTTAAGTCGTTACTTTCCATGCTGGCACTTATCCCACCAGGAACGCCGAAGCACGACCTTGTATCGTCGATGATTCTCGACAATATGGACGGCGAAGGGATGGACGACCTGAAAGAATACAACCGCAATCAGTTGCTTCTGTCTGGCGTTATCAAGCCGAGAACGCCTGAAGAACAGCAGATGGTTGAACAGGCGAAACAACAACAGGCCAGTCAGCCAGATCCGGCTATGGTTGCAGCGCAAGGTCAGCTTCTTGCTGGTCAGGCTGAATTGCAGAAAGCGCAGAACGAACAGGCAGCCATTCAGGTTAAAGCATTCCAGGCACAGACTGATGCTCAGGTTGCAGCGGCAAATGTTGTGAAAATACTCGCATCTGCCGATAGTCAGCAGAAATCTGATATCCGCGAGGCTCTGAAACTGCTCGGACAGTTCCAGCAACAGCAAGGAGATAATGCCCGTGCTGATGCAGAGCTTGTCCTGAAAAGTCAGGCACAGGGCCATGCGCAGCGCATGGACATCAGCAGCATCCTGCAAAAATCAACTCAGTAACAACCACAGCAGTAATTAACCCATAACGTGCAATGGCTGTCTTTATGAGGCCTGGCACCCTATTGCCTTCCGATGGGCTGAACATCGAGTAAACAGGGGTAACAAATGGACCAGATGGCAGAAAACACACCAGAAGTTGAAATCGAAACCGACGCGTCAGAGCAGATTCCTGATGATGTCGAACTGGCTGAAGAAGTCGAAACAGAAGATGGCAGTGAGTCCTCCGGCAATGATGCAGAGGAAGCTACTGAAACTGATGACGACGAATCAGAACAGGAATTCTACTTTGGTGACGAAAAGCTGGATTCGCCAACCAGCGAAGATGGCGCAGAGCATGGACTGGTAAAACACCTGCGCAAGACGATTAAAGAGAAAGACCGCGAGCTGAAAGAGCTGATGCGTCAGTCTCAGAAACCCGTCGAGCAGCAGCCGGTAATCACTCAACCACCGCGAATGCCAAAACTGGACGATGAGGACATCGGTTTCGATGAAGAAATCTACCAGCAACGCATGGCTAAGTGGGCAGAGGATAACGGCAAGTACCAGCAACAGGAGATGGCTCGCAAGCAGAAGGAGCAGGAGCTTCAGGCTGCCTATCAAGAGCGATTATCCAAATATCAGCAACGTGTTAAGGCTCTCAAAGTTCCTGGCTATCAGGAAGCTGAGCAGGCCGTACTCGAGGAAATCCCCATCGAGACACAAAACGCGATCCTGTTTGAGTCAGAGAAGCCGGAAATCGTTGTTCTGGCACTAGGTCGCAACGCTGAACTGCGCAAGCAACTGGCAGAAGCTACCAACCCCGTAGCAATTGGTCGTCTGCTGGAACGTATCGAATCGAAAGCCAGAATCATGCCAAAAGCAAAAACCACGGCAGCCACAACCCCGACAGTTAAGGGGAGCAACGGCGCAGTAATCAACAACCTCGACAAATTGAAAGCCAGGGCGCTGGAAACTGGTGACTGGACGCCGTATTTCGCCGCTAAAAAGGCAAAAAAATAACCTATCGGAGCATTAAGCATGGCTAACCAATTAGCAAAAGACCTTGAAATCATGTTCGAAAACTACGTTGAAGGCTTTGAGGCCGCCTGCGTAGTTTCCCGTAACGCTAAAAAATTCCGTCCCGGTGATACCGCAATGCAGCGAGCAGGTGATGTTCTGTATCGTCCGCAGCATTACCACATGAACATTGAGGAAGGCCTCGATCTCAGCAGCAAAACGCCAACAGCACTGGTTCAGCGCCTTGTTCCTTCTGTGTTCAAGGAGCCGAAAAACATTCTGTACACTCTGGATGCGCGTGAAATGCGTGACCCGGAACATAAAACTGAAGCTGGTCGAGCCGCAGGTATGCGCCTTGCTGCACAGATTGACTCTGACCTGATTTCCATGGTTACGCAGCGTGCTACTAACGTGATCACGATGGCTGACTCAACCACAGGTACACAGGGCCGTGATTTGTGGAACTGTGCGGCAGGTATTGATGCCACCATGACGGCGATAGGTGTACCGCAGGGTATCAACCGTCGCTCTTTCTGGAACCCCTTCAACTACAAAGACCTTGCTGGCGAGCTTGGTCACCGTGCCTATGCTCAGGGCGCAACCCTGACAGCATACGAAAAAGCGCAGATCCCTCCGGTTGCTTCCTTTGATAGCTACAAGACCGATATTTCTGGTCGATTACCGAAAGGAAGCACTGAATCCTTGACAGTATCAGGCCAACCTGAACACAAGGTTGAAGCGAAAGATTCAAATGGTATGCCAGTTGATAACCGACAGGGGACTATTACGGTATCTGCATCTGGCTTGCAGGTTGGTGATGCGTTCACCATTGCCGGTGTGAATTCCGTACACCAGATCACAAAAGATACCACCGGTCAACCGCAGGTATTCCGTGTTCTGGCTGTTAGCGGAACTACCGTAACAATTTCTCCAAAGATTCTCCCTGTTGAAAATACTGATGTTGCGAGTCGTCCATATGCAAACGTCGATGCCAAACCGGCAGAATCAGCAGCAATCACCATTCTCAACAAGAACGCAGCACCGGCTAACCTGTTCTGGGCTGATGGTTCTGTTGAACTGATGTACGGCAAACTGGCATTCCCGACTGGTCAGGGGCCACAGGTAATGACAGCAACCACCGAGCAGGGCGCTACGCTGATCATGTCTTACGCCTTCGACCACATCAAAGGCGTAACCACTGCTCGTTTCACCACTCTGTACGGTTGCTCTGTACTTGTTCCTGAATATACGGGCATCGTTATTGCCGGGCAGTAATTTAGGTGGGGCTACGGCCCCATTTTTATTGGGAGAAGACAATGGCACGAACAATGCTCTATAAGCCTGGCAACATGATCACCTGTGGTCAGTTTGCTGTCGATTACATCATTGTTGATGACGAAGAAGTTAAATCTCACCTGAAAAAAGGCTGGGTAAAAACTCCTGAAGAAACCGCAACGAAGCATAAAGTGGCTAAGGCGGAAGAAGATGGCGAAAACGAAGGGTGATCTCGTTCTTAAGGCTTTACGAAAAGCCGGGCTGTATTCCAATGCCACGTTGACAGATGCTGACCCTCAGGCAATTGAAGATGCCATTAATGACCTCGAAGACATGATGGCAGCATGGCAGGCTAAAGGTATCGAGCTTGGATATCAGTTTGCTGATACAGAAAACGGCATCATGCCGTTACCTGACGATGATTCAGGTATCCCTGCATGGGCAAATGATGGCGTCGCTTTGAAGCTCGCTGTGCAGGTGTGCATGGATAACGTCATTCAGCCGTCAGACGCTCTCCTTACCGCTGCTGACAGTGCATATCAGACAATCTGCATCGCTTTAACCAAAATACCACCACTTGAGCGGCGAAATGACATGCCTCGCGGTAGTGGTAACAAAAGCGCGTTTACGTGGAATCGGTTTTACATCGAGAAAGATGATCCGAGTACGTGAGGTGAATAAATGCCGATTCAGCAACTTCCGCTTATGAAAGGTGTCGGCAAAGACTTTCGAAACGCCGACTATATCGACTATCTGCCAGTGAATATGCTGGCTACACCCAAAGAAATCCTGAACAGCAGCGGATATCTTCGCTCATTCCCGGGCATTGCCAAACGATCTGATGTGAACGGTGTATCTCGCGGCGTCGAGTACAACATGGCGCAGAGTGCTGTTTATCGCGTGTGTGGTGGCAAGCTGTACAAAGGCGAAAGTGAAGTCGGTGATGTTGCCGGAAGTGGTCGCGTATCAATGGCGCATGGTCGGACATCACAGGCGGTAGGCGTTAATGGTCAACTGGTAGAGTATCGTTATGATGGCACGGTTAAAACCGTCTCAAACTGGCCTACAGACAGCGGATTCACTCAGTATGAGTTAGGTTCAGTCCGCGACATTACACGCTTACGTGGGCGTTATGCGTGGTCAAAAGACGGCACGGATTCATGGTTTATCACTGACCTTGAAGACGAATCGCATCCTGACCGTTACAGCGCACAATATCGCGCAGAATCGCAGCCGGACGGCATCATCGGCATAGGTACATGGCGAGACTTCATCGTCTGCTTTGGTTCATCGACGATTGAATATTTCTCCCTGACTGGTGCAACCACCGTTGGTGCCGCTTTGTATGTCGCACAGCCATCACTGATGGTGCAGAAAGGGATTGCCGGAACCTACTGCAAAACGCCGTTTGCTGATTCGTATGCGTTCATCAGCAATCCGGCAACAGGTGCGCCGTCTGTATACATCATCGGCTCCGGTCAGGTGTCACCAATCGCCAGCGCGAGCATTGAGAAAATCCTCCGCTCCTACACTGCTGATGAACTGGCTGATGGCGTGATGGAATCGTTGCGGTTTGATGCTCATGAGTTGCTGATTATCCACCTTCCGCGCCATGTTCTCGTGTACGACGCATCTTCAAGCGCCAATGGTCCGCAATGGTGTGTACTGAAAACAGGCCTGTATGACGATGTGTACCGCGCTATCGACTTCATTTATGAAGGCAATCAGATAACGTGCGGAGATAAGCTGGAATCGGTGACCGGAAAATTGCAGTTCGATATCAGCAGTCAGTATGGACTTCAACAGGAACACCTGCTGTTTACTCCACTGTTCAAAGCGGATAACGCCAGATGCTTCGATCTGGAGGTGGAATCATCCACTGGCGTTGCGCAGTATGCTGACCGCCTTTTTCTCTCTGCAACCACTGACGGCATCAATTACGGTCGTGAGCAGATGATTGAGCAGAATGAACCGTTCGTTTACGACAAGCGTGTTTTGTGGAAGCGAGTAGGGCGCATCAGGAAAAATGTCGGCTTCAAATTGCGCGTTATAACGAAGTCACCTGTCACTCTGTCTGGTTGCCAGATAAGGATTGAGTAATGGCTGATTCGAATCTCAATGAGCCGGTAACAATTCAGGCTACACGACTCGATACATCAATCCTTCCACGCAATATATTCAGCCAGTCTTACCTGCTGTATGTCATTAATCAGGGGGCTGATGTTGGCGCAATTGCCGGGAAGGCAAATCAGGCTGGTCAGGGCGCTTACGATGCTCAGGTGAAAAACGATGAACAGGACGTCGAACTGGCAGATCACAATTCAAGAATCACCGCAAACACAAAAGCGATAAATCTCCTTGAGGTCAGGTTAACAACCGCCGAAGGGAAGATAGTCGTACTGCGTAGCGATGTTGATTACTTGCTGGATGAGGTTATCGATATTCAGGCGCATCTGGTCACTGTTGACCAAAGACTGGATGGCGTAGAAAGCGATGTATCTGACATTAAGAGTGATTACGTATCGAAAACCGTAACCAAATTGCAGTCTCTTGCGTCACCGCTGGATGTAAAAACATCATATTCAGTTGATGGAATTCAGGTTGTTGGAGCAAGAAATACCGGATGGACTGCAGCCACAGGTACGCCACTTCTTGGCTCATTCAACGCTAACCAGTCATACACGGTCGGCACTACGTACACACAATCCGAAGTCGCAGCTCTCGCTACAGGTTTGCAGCAGGCGCGGCAGCGTATTCTGGCGCTTGAAACAGCACTTAGATTACATGGGCTGATTGACTGATGATTACATTCAAACCAACGCGAAACATCGACCTGATAGAAGCAGTCGGAAATCACCCTGACATTATTGCCGGGAGCAACAACGGTGATGGATACGACTACAAGCCTGAATGCCGTTACTTTGAGGTTAACGTGCACGGTCAGTTTGGCGGCATTGTTTACTATCAGGAGATTCAGCCTCTGACATTCGATTGCCACGCCATGTACCTGCCAGAGGTTCGCGGATTCAGCAAGGAAATCGGGCTGGCTTTCTGGCGATACATTCTGACTAACACCACCGTTCAGTGCGTCACATCGTTCGCTGCACGCAAATTCCGCCACGGGCAGATGTACTGCGCAATGATTGGCCTTAAGCGTGTAGGAACCATCAAGAAATACTTCAAAGGCGTGGATGACGTGACTTTTTACAGCGCAACACGCGAAGAACTAATCGACTTCCTGAATCACGGGAGATAGCCATGTTATATGCATTTAAGCTGGGCAGAAAACTGCGCGGCGAGGAACCTTATTGCCCTGAAAAAGGCGGGAAAGGTGGCTCCGATAAAAGCGCAAAGTATGCAGCAGAAGCTCAGAAGTATGCCGCAGACCTGCAAAATCAGCAGTTCAACACCATCATGAACAACCTGAAACCGTTTACTCCTCTGGCTGAGAAGTATGTCGGCAGCCTCGAGAACTTATCGTCTCTGGAGGGGCAAGGTCAGGCGCTTAACCAGTATTACAACTCTCAGCAGTACAAAGACCTTGCAAGTCAGGCGCGCTATCAGAGTCTGGCGGCAGCGGAAGCAACAGGTGGATTAGGTTCCACCGCAACCAGTAATCAGTTAGCAACAATCGCACCAACGCTTGGTCAGCAATGGCTATCTGGACAAATGAACAACTACCAGAATCTGGCAAATATTGGTCTTGGCGCGCTGCAAGGTCAGGCAAACGCCGGGCAAACATATGCCAACAACATGAGTCAGATTTCACAGCAAAGCGCGGCGCTGGCGGCGGCAAACGCCAACCGACCGTCAGCATTGCAGCAGGGTGTTAGTGGTGCTGCATCCGGTGCGCTTTTGGGGGGTGGCATAGCCAGTGCTCTCGAGCTATCAACTCCGTGGGGTGCTGGTATTGGTGCTGGTCTTGGTCTGCTTGGTTCACTGTTTTAAGGGTTAATCAATGGCTACGTGGCAACAGGGTATTAATTCTGGTGGGTTTCTTGCTGGCATCGGTGCGCAAAATGAGAATGCGCCAAAGGCAAGCGACATTAACGCAACGCTTGGTCTGATCCGCGAAAACAATGAACTGGCTCGATCAGGTGCAAATAACGTTGGTCTGACCGCGTTACGTGGTCTGGCTGGAGTTGCTGATATTTATAAGCAGGAACAGCAACAGAAAGCTATTAGTGCGTTCAATAAGGTTCACGCTGATGCATGGGCTTCTGGTGATCCATCGGGACTATTTAAGTTTGCCCAGGAAAATCCAGCGTTTGTTGCACAGGCACAACAGGCGTTTTCCGGTCTTAATGAGCAGCAACGCAACGATATGGGCGATTTAGCCATGAGGGCTAACGTCGCTCTTTCTCAGGGACCGGAAGCCTACAGTAAATTCATTACTGATAACAAGGACAGGTTAAATCGCGTGGGGGCGAATGCTGACTGGATGATTCAGACAGGTATTCAGAATCCAGAGCAGCTATCACACATGCTGACTACTATGTCTCTCGGTGCACTTGGGCCAGAAAAGGCGTTTGCTGTTCAGGACAAGATGGCTGGTCGTGAGATTGACCGAGGCAGGCTGGCAGAGACAATCCGCAGCAATCAGGCTGGTGAAGCACTTCAGGCGAGAGGGCAAAACCTTTCCTATCAGTCAGCAATGACTGGGCACAATATCGCAGCACAACGCTTGGCTCTGGATCAGCAAGAGTTCGGGTTTAAGATGCAGCAAGCGCAGGAAAAGGCTCAGCAGTTGATTAGCGAAGCACCTAAGCTGTCAGTAAACATGGAAAAAGGCATCGAGACAGCTGTAAACAATGCCACAGCATCATCAAACTCAGCCAATTCCATGAGTGCGCTTGCTCAACAGTTCAGAGCAGAAAAACCAACGACAGGTTTGTTCGGTAACGCACAGAACATGTTCGCAAAACTTACCGGAAGCGATACGACATTGCGTGATTTGCGCATTCGCCAAAATGCCCTTGTTAACAGTCAGGTTCTTAAATTCCTACCTCCCGGCCCAGCAACGGATAAAGACGTTGAGATCGTTCGACAGGGTGCGCCAACTGACATGGATAACCCTGAGACGGTTGCAAGATGGCTTGATGCAATGGCAAACCTTGAGCGACGAAACGCGCAGTTTAATGAGTTTAAAGCTGAGTGGATGAGCGCGAATGGCAACCCTGGACAATCGCGTAATGGCGGTCAGATATTGGGGTTGGATGTTAAAAAAGGTGAATCATTGGGGAGTGCCGTTAAGCGGTATATGTCATTGAATACTGACGCAGCGCCAGCACAAGATTCGACACCTTCAGGAGAACCACGGAATCAGGTTGGATCATATACCTCAAAATCAGGCATTCAATTTACGGTGGAATGATGAAAGTAACTGCAAACGGTAAGACATTTACCTTTCCTGATGGCACGAGCACCGAAGATATTGGCACCGCCATTGATGAGTATTTTGCTGGTCAGGCTGTTCAGCAACAAACAGTTAATCAGGCCAATAATGAACCAGCACGTGAAGAACCATCATTGATGCAACAAGCTGGCGATTGGCTCACAGGTGGTCAAAGTGCAGGACAAATTGCAGAGCAGGCTGGTCGTGGTCTGGTAAACATACCATTTGACGTATTGCAGGGTGGCGCAAGTCTGATTAATGCAATCAGTCAGGGGCTTGGTGGGCCAAAAGTATTGGATGATGTCTATCGTCCAGTCGATCGACCGACAGACCCCTACGCTCAAGCTGGAGAAACAATTGGCGGGTATTTAGTTCCAGGAGTTGGAACGGCAGGAAGCATGGCTATTGGATCACTGGCAGAAGCCGCAAACCAGAAAGGCGATTTCGCACAAAATGCAGCTAAAAATGCCGGAGTTAACCTTGCCGCTCAGGGGGTTCTTTCCGCAGCAGCAAAGGGAATAGGGCGCGGAATAACGGCTATAAAAGGCGATATTGCGCCAGAAGTGGCGAAAAAAATTGCCACCTCAGAATCAATGGGTGTGACACCAATGACATCTGATGTCATCCCACCGAAAAATGCTTTCACTCGTGGCCTTACTCAGGGTGCTGAGGGGGCCATTCTTGGAACTGGCAGTAAAAGGGCAGAGCAATATGCAACGCGTAGTAAGTTGGTAAGTAATTATTTTGACCGTTTTGGTGAGTACAACCCGGATGATGTGGTGAAATCTCTGACCACCACGCTAAGGAGACGGAAGGATGCCGCTGGCGCTGTTATCAATGACGTCACCAATAAAATGGGTAATGCTGCAGTTGATACCACAAATACCATGAATGCTCTGAATACAGCGATCGCAAGACAGGAACGACTTGGAACGTCTGCCAATCAAAGCCTGCTTACATCCTTGCGTAACCTACGTGAAGAATTAGCAAACCCTGCAACTGATTTGGATGTTACGTTTGATCTCTTGCGTCAGCACAGAACAGCATTTAGATCTAATGTACAGGGAGATGCTATGGTCTTCCCCAACCAGGCAAAAGCAGCTACCAATATGGTAGAGAATGCAATGTCAAAAGACCTTCGTAACGCAGTTGCTAAAAACCTCGGTGCATCAGACGCAGCAAAATACCTTAAAGCAAATTCCGATTATGCAAACGTTTATAATAAGGTGCTTAATAAAAACATTGCTAACAAGCTCAACAAGGCAAGCAGTGAAGCCAGTCCTGAACTTATAAATACCGTTGTATTAAGCAGAAAACCATCTGACGTGAAACGAATCTGGAGCGCACTGGATGATAAAGGGAAAGATGCTATGCGTGCTGCTTACGTCAGCAAAATAGCGGAAAAGGCCGGTGACTCTCCAGCCAAGTTCATCACTGAAGTTAATAAGCTGAAATCTCAGTCAGGCGGTGAAATTTACAACACTATTTTTTCTGGAAAGCACATGAAAGAGCTTGATGCTCTTCATGAAGTTCTACAGCAAACAGCAAGGTCAGACACCGCAAATATAGTAACTCAGACTGGGCAATCACAAGCCAACAGGATAAGGACGATTGGCGCAACTGCGACTCTTGGCGTATCAATGGGGCTTGAGGCTGGTTTCGGTGCAATGATGCGCTTGTATGAGTCCAAAGCAGCAAGGAATGCGCTCTTACGTCTGGCAAACACTAAAGCTGGAACGCCAGCTTATGAAAGAGCGCTAAATCAGGCGGCTACTGCCGTGCGCCCGCTCTTAGTTAACGAAGCTACCCGGCAGTAGCACTGTAAGCCAAGGACGGCATTTATTTTATAGTTTTTATGAATTCTTTATTAAATCCCTTCGCTTCTCCTGGGTATCTTCCAAAGATAATTTTTATAAAAACAGAAAAAATAAAGATAGCAACGCTTAACAACAATTGCAGTATCATTGGAACCCAAAGAACTACAGGCTCTATATTCATGAAACCAAATATTCTTCCGGCGATCATGGCGAAGTACCACACTGTTATCAGCAAACTTAGTGGCATATGAATTACTGATATTACCAATCCAAGAGCATCAGTAATTCTGTTTTCAAATTTTTCAGGGGAAAACTTTTCTTTAAGGTAATTCAGTGCGCAGGCCTCATTCTCTGGATTTTCAGCATTTTTCCCTATAGCAATAGAAATCTCAGATATCCTTGATTCAATTCTTTTACGTTTAATAAAACTAGAAAAAAAGAACCACGCAATCTGCAACCCTATCCCCAGAAATAGAGTTGCGGCAACTAGCACAGCGTAACTCATAGAATCAGACACACCAACCTCCTTAGTTTTGTGCAGGATACCATGAAAAAAGTTAACATTGGAAACGTACCAAAGATGCTCGTTCCGCTCTTTGAGAGCGGTACAATTGTGTTTTGTAGAGACTTTCCAGAATGGCAACGCCTGCATCAAAAACTTGGCGTGGACGTGCAGGACTCGGATGCCAACGGAGCGTCTCATACAATGAGCAGCGAGAATGGTGTTTTGCATGTGATAGGCGTGTTCAATGGCAAACTATCTACTATTGCCCATGAGTGCGCTCACATGGCATTCGATATCTGCTCAAGGGTCGGTGTTGATGTTGAACCAGGAAGAGCCAACGAGACTTACTGCTATTTAATGAGCAGGCTTGTTGAGTTCTGCGAGCGACATATCAAAAAGCCGGAGTGACCAGGCTTGATTATTACTTTTTGCTGTCTGGAGTTCGCTTATCCAATACCCAGCCATGACCTGGCTTTGTTGTTGGCGGAAGCCTTTCGTTGTCCTTGACGGTGGCAAAATTGTCTTTCTTACCGCCGCGTGGGCCAACTTCTTGGTATATTCCGCCGTTTTTTCCTGTGTTTTCACCTGGTTTTTTCGCCATGATATACCTCAACATACACCCGTTATTGGGCGATTAAATATTGATCTCATTTTATAAGTAGTCAATATGGCCCAGGTAAATGCAAAAATTAACCCACCGTCAGGTGGGTTTTTTGTACAAATCCTTCAGCGTATCAAACACCATCTTCTTAACAAGTTCGGACTGCTCATCAGCGATGCGTTCCGCATCGTCTCGATAGCCTGAAATTTTGGATGGCTTTGATACAGCGTCAGTCACTATCTGAACTAATTCTGAATTAAGAGAGCGGCCATTGGATTTGGCTCGCTGTTTTATTTTTTCCTTTAATTCGTAAGGTAGCCGCAGATTAAATTGCGGGTCATCTCTTCCCATTCTTGATGCCTCGCTTTTGTGAGTGGATCGGCATCTTATTATCTGATGGTTACATCCTCAATAAGACCACGGCGGTCTCTTTGTTTGATTAATAATGCATCACTGCGGCAACGCTGCAGCGATTTTCTGTATCTGGAGCAAATTAAATGACAGACATTACAGCCAATGTTGTAGTGAGTATGCCATCGCAACTCTTCACTATGGCGCGCTCTTTTAAAGCAGTTGCCAATGGCAAAATTTATATCGGTAAAATTGACACTGACCCGGTAAATCCAGAAAACCAGATTCAGGTTTATGTGGAGAATGAAGACGGTTCTCACGTTCCTGTATCTCAACCAATCATCATTAACGCTGCCGGATATCCGGTATATAACGGACAGATTGCCAAGTTTGTAACTGTGCAAGGCCATTCTATGGCTGTATATGATGCATATGGCACGCAGCAGTTCTATTTTCCTAATGTTCTTAAATATGACCCTGATCAGTTCAGTATGGAATTAGCTGGGGTTGGTGGGGCGTCGCTTATAGGTGCGGGAAATTACGACGACATCCGTTCGTACTCTGGCGCAGGAATTAAAATCCAGTGCTATGGACGCTCTGTAATTAACGATGGTGGAGATGGCATATTCGTGCGTGACGATACCGACTCAACCACTGATGATAATGGAGGTACTGTATTGGTCGACGCTATCGGTAGGCGATGGAAGCGGGAATATGATGGCGATATTTTATTGTTGTGGTTCTGTGAACAGGGAGATGGAATCTCTGACTACACAATCCCGATTCAGGCAGCGTCTCAGGTAGCAGTAGATGAGGGGCGCAGACTGGTGTTTGAACAAGGTGTGTATAATTATACGTCAATTCATGTCAAGCGATCCCAAGATAGCCAAGCTGTAACTGAATGGATTGCGAACGGGCGGGTACACCTTGTTAGCACTAAAGTCACACCTGACGCTACTAATTATGACGCGGATTACGCTATTCGTATACGAGGGGTATTTTTAAAACAAGTTAACCTCGTAGTTGATGCTGCCAGAAATGCTGGTGTTGTTACCCTATCCGATACTGCTGATATTGAAGTCGGGGATCTCGTTTGCTTCCAGACATCCAGGCTAATTCAGACAGATAATCGTGGACAGGATATAGAGGGGCAGGTTTGCAAAGTCTCATCTGTAAATCACGCTACAAAGCGTGTTGGCCTGTGCAACACGTTGCGGTATGCCGCTCCGGCGTCAAACATACAATATGGAACCGTTACAGCGGCAACTAGCGGCGCTTCATTTACAGTTTCAGGTATAACATTGACCCGCGAAAATGCAAATGTCCGTATTACGTTCACAACTGGCGCTAATGCTGGTCAATCCAGATACATTTCGCATTATAGCGGAAACTTGTTGACAATCGGTGGTCGTCAGTCTGCTTTCAATAACATTCCAGCTGCTGGAGATCAGTTCAAGATGGAATGGGCGACTGTAGTTACCATATCCAAACCTATTACGTTTAAAATGACAGGAGCGTTTGTTATTTCACGCGAGCTCACTAGCAATGCTAAGGCCGGTGACGTTGGATTCAGAGGGCTGGATGTATTGTATTCTACCGATACATTGATAGAGGGTATAACTGTTAGTGGTTTTTCTGACACCTGTCTGCGTGTACGAGGATCATACCTTCCTGTGCTCCGCGATGTTACCGCGATGGATGCAAACCGAGGTTATGATACTTGGAATGGGACAGGATACGGAATTAGCATCAACCAGTGTTTCGGTGCCATGGTTGAAAATGTTAAGACATATCGCTGCCGTCGCGGTATCGATATTATCGGTGCGCAGATGATTAGTTGGGAGACGCAAGTTGTGAATAGCGTCGTCTCTGGTGGAGGCGTTGACTATACCGGAACTGCTTTCTGGCCTGTAGGCAAAACCCAAAATTCGGGTATGGGGTCACATGGAGCGGCATACGGCTCCAACTATACAAATTGCTTAGTCGTTGATTGCTGGCTGCCATACGCGTTCCGTGGTTTGCGAGAAACACTCAAAGATTGTCGTGTGCACGGTTATGTGGCGCGCTGCTGCGCTCGCCTTACCTACGGAGGAGGGCTGACAATAGACGGCCTCGTGTATGACGACACGTTTACCGAGATTGGGTACAACTATGCAGATAGTTACAGCACAGACACCAGACCCTATTATCGAGCAATTGGGTTGCTGGAATTGTTCTGTGGAGCAGATGACGGCTATATTCGCACCTTGCCAGTCACTCTGAAAAACTCAATAGGTAAAAAGGTCACGCTGGCTGGGATTATTGCGTCCGGGGCCGGTGACGCGCTGACATTAGAAAACCTGATCATTGGCGGAAATGTAGTTTACGTATCCTCTCAGGATACAGGGAATGATGAGTTCTCATTTATTCGCTGTGAGGGGACCAAGGTTCTTAAAAACATCTCCGATCAGGGTGGAAACCGATTCTATCTTGACGGTGGCGCAGCTAATCAGTTCAGTATGTATGACCTGCGCACGGCGCAAATCATAAACCCTGGTGAGTTTGTCAGGCTGGGAGACAATAAGTTCTTTGCCACCCTGAACGACGATCAGGCACTGCGCATACCTATTTCGACAAAAACCAAAATGGCTATAGTTTCTTTATTCGACCATGAACGAGACAGAAATTATAGGGCGGTTGGGATGTTGCTTGGAGTATCGTCGGATAAAGACTTTGCACCACAACAGTCGTCTAACAAAATTAACGTGGAACTTAGTTCATCTGTCTTAACTGGTACAACGGGATCAGATGGTAAATTCACCGTATCATTTATGCCACCAAATGGTGCTGGTTATCTGTATCTTGAGAACCGCATGGGGGATGTAATGCGCCCCTGTGTGATTATTGAAACGGTGCCATTCTGATGAATAAGATTGACTATTCTCCTTTTATCCATGCTATTGCATCAATAATTGTGCAATGTTTCGTCGGAATAATAACAGGATACTGGGCTTACGGAGCGATAGCTGGTTGTACGTTCTTCATTGCGCGTGAACACACCCAGGCAGAATATCGCTGGATAGAAAAGTTTGGGAAAGGGAAACGTAGCAACATGCCGTGGTGGGGCGGTTTTGATCCACGTGTATGGGATGTGGCAAGCCTGATGGATTTTGCTGTGCCGATGGTGGCGTGTCTGCTGGTCTGGCTGTTGACCCGTTAAACATAAAAAGCCGCAGCAACTTGTCATGGCAGGATACTGCGGCTGGCTGGTGAGCTATCGATAGTGCGAGTATTGAATGATTTCCATCCATTATAGATTTTACGTATTTTTTTGCATGAGAGGATTTGAACCACCTCCCAGCGACCCTCCATGGCTTTACGCCAGTGTCTCTAGGACTGCTATGTGCTGTGAGTTCAATCGGTCGATGCCACGCTATCCTTAATCAAGGGGGAGCAGGTCACCATAATGTCATGGGTATCGCTGGTGATATGATCGCAACATACGGCAATTATTATTTAATGATTTTAAAAAGTTCATTGTAGCTACAACCTTTGAATATTTCGAACTGGTCATGATAATTTGAATAAGCGCTCGCCATCATTCCGATATAACTATCCCATGATGACTCAGAAAATACCCTTTCACCACGTTCTAATTCATCAATTAAAATATAAATGATATCAAATTTTGCATCAAGAACAGTGTAGGTGGTAATGAGGTTATGTAGATCCTTAATATTTTTCTTAATTATATTTTACGGTGGTATTTTTTTTAGTATCGGCATGGATTAGAAATAGTTGATACTTTTATGCTCATGAGTGCATAAAAAGTGGAAAGGACTTGCCCATGATATAAATAGTGTTAGTTGCCACTGCTTTGGAAGTTATCCTTTAAATGGGCTACTTTAACCCGTAACCATTGATGTACAACCTGCAAATTCAGCTCTTCGCTCATAACAGACATTCACTTCAGTTGCGGCAGAAAGGTATGCATGCTGGGGATGGGGAAGTCGTGAAAGAAAAGAAGACTTCAGTCTAGTTTCTCATCACTGCTATCTTCTTATTGCTTATGCAGGTCGTAGTGGGGGGCACACAAAGCTTTGCACTGGATTGCAAGGCTTTGTGCTCTTCGATGCTAAGTGGTGGGGCATATATGGGGCAAATCACACCGTTAGATCTTCGTAGAACTACGATGCTTGATGTTTCAGTCAACTCTAACCGCCTGTTATCTGGTCTGCTCTTGGGCGATCTTTGTCATTTATGAAATATACATGGTCATATGATGTCCATGCAGGTGTAGGTTTTGTAACCTGTTGACTATGAGAGTGAAAAGAAGCGCGGCTGTCGGATTGGAGCCGCGGGACAAGGTCCAAAATTATCTAAGAGTTGTTGAATTTCCCAGCTTCTGTTGAAGCATATGCATCTTACTAATAACTAAAAAAGGTTTAAACTAAAAAATTAACCGTATTTTCAGGTAAGTCTTACCGACATATCCTCACCGCATTCAGACGGTTAAAGAAGCCGTATTTAGCGCGTAAACAGGGCGCGGGGGTGTCCCTTATGCCAGCAGATTCAATCGGGTGGGAAGACTCCGGGTCATATTTCATGTGGCAGGAACAGCGTCATAGACAGCCTCTGTCTGTTACTGACAGTTATCCTCAGGTACAGGAAAGCAATGACGGGGATAGCCCCTGAGGAATCCCCAGAAAACAAGACAGGCATAGTGAGATGTGATCTAATTGATTGTGCTAACAATTTCAAGGGGATCACCACTATGCCTGCACGTTCATTATGCCAAAATTTCCTTAACAACAT
>NZ_PTSN01000030.1:0-36202 GCF_002965865.1 Escherichia sp. MOD1-EC6098 | reverse complement strand
ACCCTTTATGAAGTAGCAGACCCTCGTATAGTTAGAATAATAAATAAAGAGCTCGATCCTGCAGTGGGCTTTTCAGATTTAAGCGAAGAAGATTGAACAATATCACGTAATTTGTGATTTATGCACTATTAATATATGTCTATGTTAACAGTGCTGTATAGGGCAGATACAGAATTTTTCTAACTTGTTTAGGATTCTGTGTAAATGCCTTTTCTCAGAAGTGACCGTCTAGGCGGTCACCGAACTCGATAATAAAGCGGCTCATAGCCATTCGCCAGTCCTTCAACGGCACGGGACGCAGACTGGATTGCCTGCCACACCACTTTTTTCACCGAGTCGTCTATCGGGAACACTTTACGCTTTTTGATCGCATGGCGGATCACGCTGTTTAGCGACTCGATGGCATTCGTCGTATAGATCACTTTGCGGATGTCCGTTGGATAAGCGAAAAACGTGGCAAGATTCGGCCAGTTAGCCTGCCAGCTTCGGCTTATCTAAGGATAGCGACTGTCCCAGGCCGCAGCGAACGCTTCCAGTGCCTGCTGGCCTGCCTCTTCCGTGGGAGCCTGATAAATCGCTTTCAGGTCGCGAGTGACGGCTTTGTAGTCCTTCCATGACACGAAGCGCAGGCTGTTGCGCACCATATGCACGATGCATAACTGGATGCGGGCCTTCGGATATACTATGTTGATGGCATCCGGGAAGCCTTTCAGGCCATCCACACAGGCGATGAGGATATCGTTCAGACCGCGGTTTTTCAGTTCAGTCAGCACATTGAGCCAGAACTTCGCCCCTTCATTTTCGGCCAGCCACATACCTAGCAGTTCTTTCTGACCTTCGATATTGATGCCCAGTGCCAGGAACACCGATTTGTTGATGACGCGACTGTCCTGCCGAACTTTAAGGACGATACAGTCAAGATAAACGAGAAGTCAATAAATTGTTTCCTGCGTATATTCACGCTCACGCCCCCAAATGGATGCATTGTCTGTATATTATCCAAAGATAATATACCCTCCTAGCTCATTCCCAGCCTCAATATGCGTATCACAATACAAGCACTGGAATGGATTTTTCAATATTCACTTTGTCATTTTTTGTAAGGAAGCAATATGATTTCTGTTTAATAGAAATTACAGAAATTATATTTTTGTACAAAAAACAGGTTGCGTAATAGTGTAGCGACACAGCCCCTTGTATACTTCATAAAAGAATAATCTATCGTTAAAACTGGTTTAATTTAAAGATTTTATGTGTTGACACCTTTCATTATTTCACTTATCAAATTAACAACTGCAACAAAAAGGAATTTTACCTACTGGAGATTAATATGATTTACAAAAATATTGCCGTGGCGGTTGCCGGACAGGACGATGACACCATTTTAATCAACAAAGCCCGTGCACTGGCTGAACAGAATGATGCATACCTGACAATCATTCACATTGACGACATTAATGAGAAAATGGGACACGGCATTTACATGCCCTCGTGTAAAGATGTCATTTATGGAATAAGAACACATAACAGAGAACACATACAAAAACTTGCCAGCGACATCTGCAACAAGAAACTTAAAATTCGCATTGTTCCGGGTGAAATGCCTTTATCACTGGTTAAGGTTGTTAATGAAGAACAATGCGACCTTCTGATATGTGGACACCATCAGTCTTTTATACATAAACTGCTGCCCTCCTGCCGTGAACTGATAAACTCTCTGTCAGTTAATATTCTTGTTATTCCGCTTCCCTGATAAAATATAAATCAGTTATCCGGCGATAACGAGTTTTAATATAATGCCCGGTCTCAGGAGACAATTTGATACAACGCTCCGGTTCCGGGCTGCAGGTATCGTGTTGTACGGACATCTTTTCTTACCTCCATAAACAAAGCTTCTGGATAAATGTGTAACCTGACATTATCGTCAGGTCGGAATGAACGTTGAACAGTTATAAAGTATGACTGTTATTAACCTCTGAACGGTGTGAATTTATCAATAAATATGCCTGATGAAGCGTTGTTTTTATTGCTTCCGTCACAGAAGGAGAACGACAGAGTGACAACGGACTGGGGTGAGGCATGGTCAGTAATGTTAGATGAGGGTATTCTCTCTCAAAAAACGAACGTGTTTGCGAGGCTGCCGAACCAGCCAGAACGACAACCGTTAAATTCTTCAGTAAAGGCATCAGTGATTTTAGTATTCCCACACCCTTTGTGATGTTATTGCGGGTCGGTGAGAGTTTTTTACCGGAGAGAGTAAGCCACGGCATCGTATTCCACAGAATAATATCTTTTCTTTTGATTCCGGTCTGTTTAAGAAAACGCTGAAGATTCTGTTGAGACGGGCAGGGATTATCAAGTGACACAAATCTGGGCGTCAGATCACTTCTTGCGGGTGATTGCAGTAATATTAACATTCTGGCCTTAACACCGCCATCAGCAGGGTCAATCCATGGCATGTCCACGCCTTTATCATGGTAACACTGCACCTGTCTGGTGAGAGAAGCAATATGGCAGGAATATAATGCGTTGCATTTTTGCTTCAGAATGTCCGGATTTTTTAGCGTGCAATTGTCGTCTTTTTTCACTCAGTCAGCCCTGTTGTCAGCTTCATGTTATGCTCATTTTGAGCCATATACGATTTTCATTCCGCACTGAAGTTATAATAAGACAGTTATATTTTTTCACCGACATGTTTACTACTGCTGATTCTTTTCGATTTACGCAGTACATCCTGTCACCGGTTATGTTTTCCGTGATTTATGTTTATCCATCGTTCATTGCTGTTTCGCCCTCCCTTTTCATCGCCCCACACACAGAAACGGCATTTATCGTTCCGGTGTACATCGAGTAACGACACTATCTTATGTGGGTGCTTAAAGCACCACTTATTCATTATAGCGATAACAACAATCAGTTTTTTCCGTTGTTACTGTTAACGCTTCAGCGTTAGCGTAAAAAAAGAAGCATTATTTTCTCAATATATCCTTCACTGACAGGTAATGGAGTATGTGATGGCGGTTAAAATCACGCCTGAAGAGTTCAGTTTGTTAATCCGGCGACTGAACATACAATGGCGCGTCCTGGCGCCTTCCGCCGAGTTTCGCGGCGGGCGTTTTGCTGATACGGATAATATTATTTATCAGCAAATCCGGGGATGGGATGACCTGGTCTGGCAGGAGAAATCCCACATGTCACCCAATACGGTTATTTCACCGATAACAGAAACACTCTTTTATTTTAATAAAGACACTATCCAGATTGCGGAGACGGATACCACGCCAGTACTGATATTTGCCCGCGCCTGTGACATCAATGCCATGTCGCGACTGGATTATATGTACTTATCTAATGGGAATAATTCTGATTACACTTATCAGCGACTGCGCGACCATATTCGTTTTGTTCTGATTGAGTGCCCGCAAAGTTTTGAAAACTGTTTCTGTGTCTCCATGGGGAGCAATAAAACCGATAATTACAGTGCAGCAATGCGATTCAGTGATGACGGCGCCAGTGTTTTTATCAAGGATGCTTTTTTTGAAAATGCCTTACAGGGAATGGGACAGAGCACAGAATATGAGCCTGTCTTCGTCAGCGAAAATCCGGCACAGGTTACCCTCCCTGAAAAAATCTGTCAGTCCCCCCAAAGAGTTCGCGACATTATTATCAATCATCCGCTCTGGGATGAGTACAACACCCGCTGTATTGGATGCGGACGCTGCACAACCGGGTGTCCGACCTGTACCTGCTACAGCGTTTTTGATGTGGCTTATGACGAAAATCCTCAGCGCGGTGAACGCCGTCGCCAGTGGGCCAGCTGTATGGTACCGGGTTTTAGCGATATGGCCGGCGGACACAGTTTTCGCCAGTCTGCGGGAGAACGTTTACGTTACCGTGCACTTCATAAAGTCAATGATTACAAAGCCCGCAATGGTATTGAGCATATGTGCGTGGGCTGCGGACGCTGCGATGACCGCTGCCCTCAGTACATTAAATTCTCACGTATTATCAATAAAATGACTGCCGCGGTCCGGCAGGCACTCTCCGGGGAGGCATAACCTGTGTCAAAGTGTTCCTGTCATGATAAAGAAAAGCACAGCCTTTTGCCTGCTGCATACCGCATTATTTCCATCACCCGTCATACACCACAGGAGTGGAATTTTCGTGTGGAAGTCGATTTTCCGGCCCGCTGGGGACAGTTTGTCGAAGTCTCCCTGCCATGCGTCGGGGAGGCGCCCATTTCTGTTTCTGACTGCGGAGAGGGCTGGATAGACCTGCTTATCCGCAATGTCGGCAAAGTGACCGGCGCGCTTTTTACCCTCCGTGAAGGCGACAGGGTATGGCTTCGTGGCTGTTATGGTAACGGCTATCCTGTTGATGCCTTCCGCCACAAATCTCTGGTGGTCATTGCCGGCGGCACTGGCGTTGCGCCAGTCAAAGGGTTAATGCGCTATTTCGTCGAAAACCCGCAGGAAATCAACCAGCTTGACATGATTTTCGGTTATAGAAACCGGGACTGTGTGCTGTACAAACAGGAAATGGCGAACTGGCACCGGCACCACAATCTCATTCTGACCCTGGATGAAGGCGAAGCAGATGAACGTTACCGTACCGGGAGGGTCACTGAGCATCTGGCAGCACTGACATTTGAAGATGTCAGCACCATGCAGGCAATCGTGGTTGGTCCTCCCGTGATGATTAAATTCACCGTACAGATGTTGCTGGAAAAAGGGCTGCAGCCGGAACAAATCTGGGTGGATTATGAACGCCGGATGGCCTGTGCAGTGGGGAAATGCGGTCACTGCCGCATGGGGGATGTCTACGTCTGCGTCGATGGCCCGGTTTTCAACTATGCCGTAGCCCGTCAGTTTGCAGACTGAGGAAAAAATGATGAGTGTGGATATTGATATCATTAAGGCCCGGGCAAACAACGAATATCGCCTGTCCAAAGTCCGCGGCGAAGCCATGATAAGCGTACGTATTCCCGGCGGCATTCTGCCCGCGCACCTGCTGACGGTGGCACGCGAGATTGCGGAAACCTGGGGTAACGGTCAGATCCATCTGACCACCCGCCAGAAACTGGCCATGCCCGGTATTCGTTACGAAGATATCGACAAAGTGAATGCCGCACTGGAACCTTTCATTCGCGAAATTGAAATGGAGCTGTGTGATGTTCAGGTTGATGATCCGAAAGCCGGATACCTGGCGATTGGCGGACGCAACATTGTCGCCTGCCAGGGTAACCGGATTTGCCAGAAAGCCAATACCGACACCACAGGTTTATCCCGGCGGCTGGAAAAGCTGATTTATCCCAGCGCCTATCACCTGAAAACCGTCATTGCCGGCTGTCCGAATGACTGTGCCAAAGCGTCCATGTCAGACTTTGGCATTATTGGTGTGGCCAGAATGCGTTTTACGGCAGAACGTTGCATCGGATGCGGCGCCTGTGTGAAAGCCTGTGCCCACCACGCTGTGGGGTGCCTGTCATTAAAGAACGGAAAAGTCACAAAGGAAGAGTCCCTCTGTATCGGATGCGGCGAATGTGTTCTGGCATGCCCCACCCTCGCCTGGCAGCGTCAGCCGCAGGAGTTCTGGCAGGTTCGCCTGGGAGGAAGAACCGGTAAAAAAACGCCACGGGCAGGGAAAATCTTCCTTAACAAGGTTACAGAGGATGTCATCAGACAGGTCATCACCAATCTGTTTGAATTTGAAAGAGAAATGCTGGGCGGTAAACCAGTTTACCTTCATATGGGGCACCTTATTGATAAAGGGGGCTATTTGCGCTTTAAAGAGCGGGTACTGCGCGGCGTACAGCTGAATCCCGAAGCCACGGTAGCGGAACGGATTTACTGGGCAGAAGATGAATCTGTCGCCCGTCTCCATCTTAAATCAGCCAGGTGACATGAAATCATTATGATCGGCATAGGAGCAGCACAAGGCTGCTCCCTTGCCACACCACCCGACATGCGGGTCCGCACAAGGCGGTTCGAGAAGTTGAGGTTATGCGAGTTGAGGGAAGCCTAAAGCATCAAAGCAATCGACTGTAAGAGCCTGTTTAGGATTCTGTGTAAATACCTTTTCTCAGAAGTGGCCGTCCAGGCGGCCACTGAACTCAATAATAAATACGGGGCTGATTTTTCTTTATCAGTTGTGGTGCAAAGATACCGTCACGATCGCGCAGAGTACGCAGTTCTAGGGGACCGCCGCCTGTGATAACGGTCTTTGTGAAATAATCGTTAAGGGAATTAGTTCCCGGTTTGGACTGATTTTCCACATACCCAAGATGATGTGTCATCTCTGTATTGAGAGCGGCTTCAACGCTGATCTTTTTCAGCAGCCGCTCAAACTGATTGAGGTCTTCAGGGGTTTTAAGGTTTTTGACCAGTTCATTAGCCAGAGCCTGTAACTGTTTTTCGTCCATAAATTAGCCTTCATTGCTTATTGAGCATATTAAAAACAGATAATTACACACGAAAATCTATGCACAGGCTCTACGTAAGTAAAAAACGATAACATTCACAAAGATTAATCGAATCATTGCAATTAATCGGCAATGCCAATACGATGGCATATGTGACACGTCGTTCAGATGCCTGGTCTTCGGTGTTACTTAATATTTTGGGGATTTAAATCCCTATCAACGAGCAAATATTAATATATATTATTTATAAGTGCCCACTTTTTCTTGAAAAAGAATGTTGATTTACTTTAGCTACATCCAGAGCAGATGTCACCCTGCGGATACTAACTGGATTTTCGTTTAATTCTTCAAGTATATTAATGTGTACACCCCCAAGATCATATTGAAATAACTTCCTCATTTTTACTCCATGTGGATATAATTCCTCTTCTTCGTATGGAAATTCTGAGTATTTAGACATATCACAATGACTCCTCCCAAAAATAACATTTAACTCCCCCCCACGCTCTCCTTTAAAATCGTTTGCGATATCTTTATTACGGGAAGTAGATAAATACCCCTTAACAGTACAAACTTCACCTTCTTTAAGGTCAGACAGGTTTGTTTTATGTGGAACGCCTCTGTATGTTCTTAACACAGAACCAAAATTGGGATTCTTGGAAAACACTTCATTCAGCCCCTTAATTATTTCTTGCATAGTTCCATTAAGCGGTAAACTATTTCTGAGGGCGTCGTTCAATTGTCTGTATTCACATCCAGTATACAGCTCAATAGCAGATTTAGCACTCTTGCTGAAAACATTGGCATATTCGTGCTCATTTGAACTATTACTGGAAACGGTTGTATATTCGCTCTCATTTGAACTATTACTGAAAACATTGGCATATTCGTGCTCATTTGAATGATTTTTTTTGTTGAGTCCGTGTTCATATATATGCGACTGACGGCTTTGCCCTATGTTTTTATTTGCATTATTGTTAAGTTCTTCATGATTATTGAAGTTCTTGTTAATGGTTCTGCTCTCGATATTACGACCATGCTTAATAGCATAATTATCAAGTGATTTTTGAACAAAAGAAGTATAGTAACATGTTCCCTTGATACTTGTCAGAAACCTGGCCATTTCATGGCACTTGGATTTATTAGTACTATTGATTGTATTAGCAATTCTCTTAACATCTCTTTTCAGATTCTTATCAGCATTCTTCACGTTTCCATTTGGATATTTCTTGGAAATCTCCTTCATTTCATCACCAGAAACATGCATCCCAAACGCTCTTCTCAAATGTACTGAGTTAATTATTGACATAAAAACACCTTTTGTTCATTTAAAGTAAAAATTTGATTAATAAAATATAAGCTTATGGTAGATACCTACTGCTGGTAGTATAACTGAAGTAGACAGGGGGACTTTCACCTGTAATATCTTAGAGCATCCTGTAAAGCAAGTGAGGTCCGGAGCGATTCAGCATTTGTCTTATTCCACTGTTCTCTAAGAAACTTGTTACACCGGCGCTTTTTGTGTGCTGATGTGAAAATGAAAATTACAAACCATGACAAGCCGCAGCCGTCAGGCTACCTGCTCGAATACTTCGCTGATATCCAGTTTCTCTGGTAATGTCGACCGCGATATCTACACCAGACAATAATTCCACCGCAATAACAACCACTCTTATTGTGCTTCTGTACATTCAAAATTGCCCATAATAAAAAGCCAGCGGGCAGACGCCCTGCACCAGCAACCAGCAACCAGCAACCAGCAACCAGCAACCTGCAACCTGCAACCTGCAACCTGCAACCTGCAACCTGCAACCTGCAACCTCCAGTTTCTGCGCAACCAAGTTTTCCACAACCTCCGGGGTACTCTTTTTCCTGCTCAAAACATTAACTCGCTGAAATAATACATATATCTGACGCCCTCAGCGAACCGTCCATGCCGGGCTGAAGTCCTCTTCCTGAAACAATTCTGCCAGCCCGCTAATTTGTTTCAGTCTCAGCACTTCATCTTGGTCCATACCCAGCTCTGTACCAATACGTTCATCCGTCCAGCCCAGCCGCGACAGGTCCCTGACAATATCAGACATTGAGGTTATCTGGTGTTTCCCCCTGGCCCGGTTATGTCGGATGGTCGCAGCAATACGTGAGGCCTGTCCCTTTCTTTCCGGATTAATACAGGTTACTGGCAACCAGCCCTTCAGACGGTTTCCCGTACCTGCTTCCCTGCCCAGTAATTGACGATGAAAACCATCCACGACCAGATAATGCTCCTTCTCTTCCGAGACAACCACAGGCTGCGTGAACCCATCCTGCTCCAGTGAATGTTTCAGCAGTTTTTTCTCACCCGGCGCCATGACATTAGGATTGTAATCATTGGCCACCACCTCATCCGCTTTCACCCACAGCACACAGTCCACAGGCTCCTGTGCAAAAGGACTGACCTCATGAAGCACCCTGCGCAGATGATTCAGAGCCTGTATGGTCTCTTCTTCTGGTCGTTCCTGGCTGAAGTACTGACGAATCATGTCACTCAGTACCTCCGCTGTCACAGAATCCCCCATTCCTTCCTCCTTTCTTTCATACGCTGCAGATAACGTTCATAGTGCCGGGGTTTATTAGGGCTGAAGGAGAGAGTACGGCACCAGAAATCATTCTTTATGAGAGTCTTACAGATACGTCGCCAGGACGGGATATCCCGGCTCCCCAGGTCATTCTCCTGTTCATCCGGGATGTCATCCGGGAAGCCCCGCGTCTGATACCAGCGCAGGTAGACAGCAATTTTATTACGGTAATGTTCTGCCGTTCTTTCCGGCATCACATCCAGCAGGAACATCGCATAGCTGCGCCAGGTATGATGAGCTGGTTTTGAAATACGCTTACGCAGGGCAAAATAGGCACCGCTTTCATTGGCATAAAGCGCCCCGCTGGCAGCGCCTGACACCCGCTCACACATCCTGGCCCAGGTTTCCGGCTCCAGAACATGGTAAAGCCACAGCCCCTTACGTTGTTCAGGACCAAAAGGTTCACAGACACGCATGTTGCGTAACGGCACGCTGGCACGGTACATCAGGTCATACAGAGGATTGTAGATGGCACAGGTTCTGGCGTTATATATCCAGATATCGCGGGCTTTCCAGTCATATAACGGATACATGGTGTAGTAAAACCCTTCAGGCGATGCAGTGGTCCATGGTTTATCATCGGCATATCTCAGTTTGCGCTGAGACACCAGTCCCATAAAGCGATTGAGCGATTCATCCGCACGGACACCAGTCAGCACTGCCACTCCACACCGGTTACCGGCAAACCAGGAAGAAAATGCCGGAACAAATTCTTCAAAAGTCATGGCATACCGGTAAAAGGGAAAATACGCCATATCCGTAATAGCCTCTTCAGGTGCCTGGCGAACCCACTCCACACCTGGCTCCCAGCATATCCACTCCGGCTGAAACTGAGAGACACCGTTTACCGTAGTCAGGGGGAGTGCCACCCAGTAAAAAGTCTCCGTCACATCCCGATACATCTCCCTCATCTTTAGAATGTGTGCAATTGTGCACTGGTACTGAGCCTCCCAGTCAATGAACAATACAGAAAAATGACGTTTTCTCCTGCGGGCTACCTCTGCCACAAGGTGGAAAAGCACGGTCGAATCCTTACCACCGGAAAAGGACAGGCATACCGACGGAAATGTTTCAAAAATCCACTCAATACGAGCAATTGCTGCGCGCAGAACATTTTCTCCGATAAGAATTTTTTCAGTTAAAAGCGTATCACTCATTTTTCTGATTTTATGCTATATACTTAACGTTAAGTTTCGTAAAGCCCCCCTGGTGTATCGACAGTCCACAATGAGTTATATGCGTATTTACTTTCCAGAACGATATGGACTATCCGCTAACGAGCTTCAGGAAAAGTGTATTTTGAACATACTAATTGCATCAATAAATTTTTGTAGATTCTGTTTATTAAAATAATGGTTCAAGTTACTATACACTGATTTTAACTCGACATTTTCTTGACAAACTCATTTGATATGATTTAATTATCAAATCACATTCAAAATCAGCACAATAGTATTTATGAATCATAAAGCCATTTTATTCACCACTCTTTTGATAACAGGTTGCAACAATAATATTTCAACACATACACCTTCTGTTACAAACACAATTACATCCATTCCAAATAAAAAAGCAGAACAACACTCCAACCTTTATAAAGAGGCACATTCATTCTTTGAAAAACATCCTGAATACAAACAAGATTATCTGAAAGAAAAAATCCTGTTTGCTGAATTCAACAAATTACTCAAACAAGAAAAATATCTTAATCTTTCTTTATCTGAGTTACTAGAAATAGCACACAGCAATATACAACAATAAAGTAAGAAACCATCTCTTGGAGAGATGGTTTAGGGACATCAAGACAGAAGCATCATACTATATTATTCATTGGCACATCTGCAACAAAAGGATTCTATTTATTCACGATGTAATTCACATATAAGATATTCCTGTTTATTAACAAAACCTTCCAAATGCGCAATGATAGCATGAGCATTCGACAAGTCAGTAACAATATCCACTAGAAAAATGGCATTATCATTCTCCGAATATACCAGGTTTCCAGCATTTTCCATTGCCATCTCATGATTAAACATCATGATCTTTTTCCAGAAAGAGTTGTCCGGTTCAGAAGGTAATGTATCCAGTAATAAACCTGTCAGCAACCACGTATCATTCTTCCATACCTGAAATGAAACAAACAAATTCTCATCAAACTGTAAGGCACACTGTCCCTCTTCGTCAAAATCTAACGGTAATCCGAGGATTTCACCAATTTCCGAAATAATTCGCTCATGCTGGTACATCACAACAACCTTTAACTTATTCACAATTACAATAAAAACACGCTGCAAAGACATTCACTCAACGCAGATTTAGCGAGAGGAGGTCAATTCCTGTTGCAATGCCTTCAGTTGCTCACGTTGTACATCATCCTCAAGCATTCGCTCATTCCTGGCGTCCCTGAACTCGTCAACCACCCTGTCCAGCTCAATATTCGGCGCTTTCAGCAATAACGTTGCCGCCGCCAGGGTCCCGGTTCTTCCCACCCCACCAAGGCAATGGATCATCGGTACAGAAGCCTCCGGACTGCCTGACTGATACTGGTTAACCAGCTGAGCCAGCTGGCGTAAATCGTCAGTACGCGGCAGTGCGTCATGATCCGGCCAGTTCAAAGCATGAATGACATGCAGGGTATGGGCTTTCCCCTGATACCGGAGCGTCAACCGATAAACATTTGTCATTCCCGGGCCGGACACTTTTTCACTGGAGACGTCAACCTCTCCGTATTTATGGTTTCCCGCAAAGTAAGACGGCAGTCCCTTTTCGGTCATCTGTCCGGGAGACGTCAGCACAGCCAAACAGGTGCAGTTTTTTTCTACCAGCATTTGCAGATATTTCTCCATCCCGTTTTCGGTCGGGAAAGAGCCAGCCAGCGCAACTGGCTTCCGCCCGTATGTTAATGTGTTAACCGGTAATGGTGTCCCATCACTCAGCACCACCTGTGTCTGTGGATTAACCCTGATACCATCAAACCGGGCCATCCCCAGTGATGGCGCATTAATTTTATCCCGTCCGCTTTTTATATTCTGAAGCAGTTTTTCAAAATCACTGGCGATTTTCCTCATCATATCAGCAGCATAATTTAATTCTTTTTTTGAGGCGTTCTTCACCCACTGAACCGCCCTGCCGTCCATAGCATTCGCTCCAAACTGCGAAAACGGGATGCCGCCGATATGAACGTTCAGCAGTGTCTGAATAGCTTTGGTAATGTCCGGATTATCCGTAAACTGCGCTACCCTCTGAGCTGCCATCATCAGTGAACGTAAACAGCCTTTATCCGTAGTTTCAATATTTTTTAGCTCACGGCCTGTTATCTCTTTTGCCTTCCGAGCAAACAGGTCAAGTTCTTTCAGGCTGGTATCGTAATCAACTTTAGTAAATTCGCCCGCTTTACAAGACAACACTTTTGGTTCTTCTTTACCACCATCCACCTTCATCTTTTCAGCGTTGTTAATAATTTTCCTAACCTCTCGCTGGGTCAGTTTTTTGCCAGCTATATCCTGTATGGCCTGCTGTGAAAAAGAATCACCATATACCTGCTTTAAACTCTCCTTAAACATTCTCCTAGTGTAGTAGTCCTCTCTTGCAGCAGCATTCCTGCGTTCCTGTACACTTTCCGTATTTCGGAGTAAAGGCAGCTTTCCAAGACGGGTGAGTATACGCGAGCCAAATTTTTCACTTACCACCGTTTGGGCTCCTGAGTCTGAAGCTTTAATATAAAGCCGGGCATGACCAGAACCACGGACACCAGAAAACTCAGACAAGGGAATAGAGTTCATATTTCCTCCAGATAAGTATTAAACCATCTTTTCTATGCTTGTGAATTTATCTGTATATATTATTTAACTGCATCATGATGTTCTGGTTTATTAATTAAATTCTGACAATATTCTATAAATAATATCAACGCATCTCGGGAAAGGCAATGACAGTCCTGATTTACCCTTGGTATATTTTTCATAAGTATCCGCCGGGTACCCGCTTCCGTAAATTCAACAGGGGAAAATTCAGCAATATTTTCCCCACAACGAAATATAATATTTGAACCCGTATGATATCTGATATCAATCCCCGCTCCCCTGTCTCCGATTATCCTGGATATCACCTCGGAATATCCTGTCTTCATAGCTTCTGGAAAAATAATACTGACCGTAACGTCAGAATTGATGTCCCTGCTCATCCACTCATCAAACACCACTAAAAGTGTTTCAGGATGGTTTACTGACGTTGCCAGCATTTCCCTGACCTGTTTTTCAAGACACTGCTGCCAGTATTCCAGAGTAAGATTGCTGTCTGACAGATAAGTGACCACCTGTTTCAGGGCATATAAAATCCCCTGTTGAAACCCATCTCTGTGGGCCTGCTCATGTAAGACTTGCGCTTCTTTTTGCGCATCTTTTATCAGTTGTTTTGCCCGCTTACGGGCCTGTTGTTCCAACCGTCCTAGAGAAAGTTTTTTCTCCAGGGTGTTACGCTTAATCAGTACACCACCGAGTAGAGGCTGCTGAGAAGTGTTTATCGGGATATTTCTGGGCATGTTGTAAGGTCAATAGCAACATTAACGGATCCACTGGCGGGGATGACAACGCACATTCAGCCTGTGGCGGAAAAAGTAATGAAACACGCTGTGTCAGAAATTGCGGAAGATGGCGGATACAGCCTTGTAACAGGCTGTATCCGGTGCAAAGTACCCCAGCCGACTCTGCCAGCAGTATTCCGGAAGGTATCGTAACAGGTAAACTGGCCTGTAAAAAAAAGCGAGCCCATTCCGGTAGACTGAGAAGCTTTCCTTGCCAGGCCAGCTCTCCTCGCCGGGCACTGCAACCAAGCAGAAAAGCCACCTGAACCAGCAAATCCCACTGGCACAATAAATGTTGTACCAGTGGTTCCCGAAGTACGTAGCGGCTTTCAGTGGAACAGATATCCAGTCGTCCTGCTCTGATCAACAACTCATTAACCGCAGCTCGCTGAGCGGGCTGCGCAATCAGTTCCGGCACGATCCTAATACGTTCTGGATGAATATACGAAAGGGGATCATATATCACCCGTTGCAGTTGTGCTGACAGCAAAGAGCTAATCATGACGTCCCCCTTTTCTCCAGAATGACTTCCTGCTCAGCAGTCCTCTTCCCTGGCAGCAGAACAACCACACAACCATACCAATGGTCACTACTGAAGCCACCACCACCGCCAACACTCCAGCACTGATATCTTGCCTGCTGGAGCGAGAGGCAGACACTCTGAATTCATCCTCTCTGCGCTCCGACAAAACGACGGAAATATTATCGTATTCCACATTCGCAAAACTATTCTTAAGGAACCTCTTGATATCGCTTATCTGAAGCCCAAGTGGCGTACCACGTTCATAAACAGCCAGTGCAGATAAGTGAACCGGTACGGAAGGACGTCCGCTCTCTCCGGCATCAATATCATAACTGATATGAACACGAGCAGAAATGATGCCCGGAAGGGTCTGCAACGATTGCTCCAGGCGCTGTTCAATAGCGGAATAGAGCCTGGCCTTCTCTGCCCGAGGAGAGGAAACCAGCGCGTCTGCAGGAAACATTTGCGCAATTTCAACTCTCGGACGAGGCGGTAATTCATAGACCTTAACCCAGTATACTGCCGCAGTAAAATCAGGTTCTGCAACCGTAACAGAAAATCCCTTTTTTCCGTTATCAATTTTATCTGCTCTGATATTATGCTGCTGTAACAGGGAAATAACCTCATTCGCCTGGTACTGATCCAGTTCCTGGAGCAGATTTTTTTCCTTACAGCCACTCAGACATGTCAGCACCAGTAAAAAAAATAAATACCGCAGGATCATGAGCGCAATAAGGTTTCCACTGTTCCTGTACATTTTCGTGTTAATGTGCTGATAAGGGATACTTCCAGATTATAATTTGCGGTCCGGACCTGCAGAGCATACAACTCGGCAGGATCTGTTACTCCGCCAGGCTGTTCTATCTTCTGCAAAACCGCCATTTTTTCTGTCTCTGCATGAGCAGTTGCACCTGCAAACGCCTGTATCAACCTGTGATCCAGAGAGATAACACCGGTTCCGTTACTCTCCGAATCCCACAAATCGGGCGTTGTTTTCGGAACAAAAATTGCGTTAATCATCTGATTTATCACTCCTGTTAGCGGAAGTTCTGAATAATTGCTGCACCGATATCTTTAAAGACTTTTACCGTATTTGACTGCGCATTTCTGTATAAATTATATTCTGAAAGTTTACTCTGATACGCTGCCAGCAATGCCGGATCTGAGGGGCTTTTTGATAACTTGTCCAATGATTCCGTTACCTGTGACTGCAAATCACTGACACCAGTATCAAATGTGTTTGATACCCCATCAAGATATCCTGACCATGAAATATTCTGCATTTTTATCTCCTTCTTTTATAATTTACTGAGGATTTATAAAACTCCAGACATCCGGAGCATCTTTCATATACATATATTTTCCGTAAAGAAAAGAATTTTCTTTACTCCTGTCATTTATAAGTTCAATTCCAAATTGTACATATCGCTCCCCCCACTTCTGATTATATTGTTTAATAAACTCACGGGCCCGGAAAATCTCTGTGTCATTGAGTTCACCTGATATCATAAATGTCAGGTTCGTTCCTGTGCCTTTACGGTAAAAAGGAATGTTTCTGTGTTTCAGCCCCTCTTCAGCCTGTGATAATGCCGTTTCATCACTGACAGGAACAATGTCAACGGTGCGGGCATAAGGCAGCAATGCCATTAAGTTTTCGGTCAGATGTTTATGTAGAGAAGCATTCAGATCTGTACGCTGACGACTCACCCAGAGCCGCGGCTTTTCCGGATTATCCAGATGTAACCGATAATAGGCCAGCGTCGGATAATGGCTATCAAACCACGTTGCGATACGTTTGTTTTCTGTATCTGCATCAATAACCAGTGCAGAATCACCATACCCTTCCCGGACTGCGACCTGACGGGCCCATAGGCGATCCTGCTCATTCCTGGCAAAAATGTAATACAGATGGTTTTTTCCCGGCAGGATCTTAAAACGGTGTTGTTCGTCCCCCAACAGGGCATTCAACTCCGCGGTCCTGTGCTGCGGCGTATTCCATAACCGTATCGCACCCGATATAGCCACTGCCAGTACAAGCAGACACATTCCCGAAACCAGATATCCCCGGCGTTTCTTCCCCTTTTTTCCGTCCCTGTTTTCCGGATATAACAGAATCGCCGTACTCCAGACCTCGCCACGGGCACGAACGGCAATCACCAGCTCGCCAACTCTTACCGGTGTGTTGCAGTCAACATAACGGGTATGGCGCCCGGTGTCACGAAGCTCATGAAGCGCGATCCGCTTGTCACTGGGATTATTATTATCAGTCGTAATTTCAAAATTAACTCCCCCCTGTTCAAGGGGAATATAAACAGTATCGTCGGGAAATACCGGAAAAAAATCCTCTTCTGCCACCGCAGAATGTTTTCCGACAATGAATAATATTTTTCCAGCCTGTAATGGGTATTCGCACCCCATAAGGGGGCCGTTTAGTATTCTGATCACATACGGCTGAAAATCAGATACATTATCCTCTGTGCCTGCCATACTAAATATAACTTTTAAAATTCACTATTACATAAAACAAAACACCAGGAACACAGAGCAGTACATCATTCGTTTATCGTTGTAGGAAACTCTTCGCGGCTTCCATACAACTGCTGATTGTACTGCTCAGTACTTTAACCAGGTTATCGTATAATGAATTGGCGTTGCTGTATTTCTGTGTCAGTGTCTGTAAGGTCGTCTTCATATTCTCTTCCTGGGCCTTAAAGCCTGACTGCCATGCCTGGTATTTCGCGTTATCCATTTCCAGTTTAGAATCATCGCCCGGTCTCCCCAGCCCGTTAAGATCGTCCACCATTTTCTGTACTGGCGTCAGATCAACAAGAACAACATACCCTGTGCCGACCGGCTTCAGACAGGTTTCCGGCAGGTTCAGCTCTTCAAGCCACTGCCTCGCTTCCGTTTCCGTTGCGCCGATCAGGGTACCGCCTGACTGTGCAGGAAACAGTACGGTCTTTTCACTGGGGCTCCCGTATTCCTGAAGCAACTGGTTTAACGCCTGCATCAGGGACATCACGTCGAGCTTCACGTTATTTCCGTCCTTCCCGGCCAGTAACCACCCGCCCAGAGCAGACAGAATATTGCTGTAATCCTGATAAAAACGGGTATAAACCGCCACCACGTTTTCATAAACGCCCAGATAATGTTCACCGGTCGCAGAAATTTTATCCGTCACCATCTCCCACAGTTCGGCGTCTGACAGATCGACACCTGACGGTGCCTGACGCACATGTGCCAGCATATAAAACCCGGAAACAGAAAAAAGCTCCGATAACGCCTGTTTTTGCCCTGCCGACAGGGGAATGCCAGCAGCAGCCAGAGCCTTCAGACGACCAACATACTGATGCCTTTCAAGAAGGCGCTCATCGTTATCCTGCGGCACCAGTAGCATTTTACCGACCAGCGGTTCCCTGTTGTTCTCCCCCCTGTCTGGACGGTACTCTGAAGGTGCCATCCCTCTTTCCCGGTTTTCCTTTTCCGGCAGCTTCACGCTAATGCCGGTATGAGCGGCGACCTGATGATTTCTGACAGTAAACATAACTCCTCCATAGCACCGGTTGTGCGGACAACCGCCCACTCACCCGGCATTCTCTCGCTCAGGCCCGAATATTTCCGGCTACTGCAGCCATGGATGTCATTTTCGACTGGCTGATACTTTCCATAATTTTTAATATTTCCTGGATCAAGCTGTTTGCCTTACGCGCACTTTCCCGGACATCATCAGATGCAGTGCCAGCGACCCGATTACTGGCCTGGCTAATCTGCTGCTCTGAACGCTCAAGGGTTGCGGCATATTGTCCGGAGCCCCCAGCGATATTGCCTACAGCCGTCGAATTCTGCATAATTGCGTTCCCAGTCATTTCCTGGCGACGAGCATTAAAAGCGAGATTATCCTTTATATTTTGGCCAGTCCCTTTCACGTCATTAGTCAATGTCATCTTCGCGGTATTCTGCCGCAGGGCAAGTTTCTCGTTCTTCAGCCCCTTCAGCCCGAACTTAGCGCCAACACCTGTCAGCCCCAGCTGAAGCACACTCTGAGATATATTACCAGCCAACATCCCTATCCCTTCCCGCTTCATTGAGTCCGCCATATTTTTCGCGGCATCAAAACTGACCAGCGACAGTTTACCTGCCAGTCGGGTATCGGCCTGATTCAGCGACAACATCAACATACTGGCAGCTACCAGTAAAGCTATGGCGCCGGAGGACAGGTTGCTGATATCAAAAAAATCCTCTTTTCCCGCCTGTTTTTCCTCCATACAACGCTGTATTTCCTCATTGGCTTTCTTAATGAATTCCTTTTCAACAGAACTCAGCAACACCGTATCCTCTCCTGCATTTTTCAGAAAACTGGCGGCGTCACGCATTTTCCTCACTGAGAGGTCCCCTGCTGGCGGTACAAGAACCGGATCTGAAGCAGATGCTCCTCTCCCCTCCTCCGTCATTCCTGGAGCAGACAGGATCTCGTTCACACTGGCAAACCGCAAGCCTGGCTGTGTGAGGGACTGAACCAGCATCTGAGACGTGTTCACAGATGGATTCATACCTGAGTTAACGGTAAACATCATTATTCTCCCTTTTTATATTGAACATTTCACGCACGGATCTGGCGCAGAACAAAACGTGATGTATCTGAATGCTGACGGATAACAGATGACAATGTTTTCTGGAGTTCCAAGGCCATTTTGTTGTTATCTTCAAAAATATCCACGGCTTGCTTAAGCCACTGCCGTAGTTGTTCGCTGGAAAAACGGGACAGGGTAAAGTCGGCAAACGCATCACTGGCTTTCTTCAGAAACACACCTTCAGCAACCGTTGCTCCTGACTGGGCTGCGGTATTGGCGCCACTGACACCCAGTACGGTTTTATTTAAAAGAACAGACCTGCTACCCGAAACACCTGCGAGGCGTTGTATGCCATGAGACAGGATCTGATTGCCATTTCTCATTACGTGCTTCAGGACATCAGGCAGCAATTTTTTAACAGCCTCATCCATCATTTTTTTCAGTACATGCCCCAACTTTGAGACTGCGCCTTTTCCTAGAATAGCCACGCCCGCAATGACAACCACCGACGTAACGGCTGCTAAAATAGCGCCCAAGATGTTTCCCACCATCTCTGCTGATGCCTTGTCAACTCCGAATCCTTCCAGGATTTTTGCCACAGCCTTTCCAATGATATCCATCAGCGGTTTCAGCACATGCTGGATCACTGGATTCAGCGCTTCCTGAATAAATGAGGTCCCTGTAGCAGCTTTCACAATCCCGTCAGTCAGGATAAGCGCCAGGCTGGCGGCAGCGAGCCCCAGCGCCGCCCCTCCTGTAAAGGCCGCCGCAACAACACTGGCAACAGTGAGCAATGCACCAACCACCTTGCCGACACACCCCATCGTACGATTCAGGGCTTCGGCTTTTCGTGTTTCCTCCTGATACTCTTCAGACTTCTTCAGCATTTCTTCCTGCCTGCTTTCCTGGAGAGTGCGGAATAATGCCATGTCATTTTTCAGACTTTCTTCGTTGTTTTTCCCGACCAGTTCAATAAATATCGAAAGCAGCATGGTAAAACGGGCAATGCTGTTGAGATTATCGGTCTGGTACCGTTCCGCCCGGCCTCCGGTCAGAAAAACCCCCTGTATCTGAGAGGCGATGCCGTCCAGTTTTTCTGTTTTCTGCCTGGCACTATTGTGAGCCACCTCTGCTGCATTTAATGCCTTCTCCTGATTGCTCCGAAGGGACGACAGTTCGTTTCGCAGCGTATCAATCTCCTGTTTCAGCGATACATAATCAGGCGCACCAGGAGCCAGACCATCAAGCTTTGCCTCCGCGCGTTCAAGCTTTCCGGCACAGTCATGGTAAGCAGCCTGTGCGGCCGCCAGGCTGTCCAGCGCCGTTTTATACACATCCATCGCTGACTGAGCCTCTTCAGACGCTGTCTGGAAGGCGCCGGAAAGCTGCTCACGCTGCTGTTGCTGCGACGCTATCACGGCCAGGCGGTTTTCCAGTCGACTGGCCAGTTGTGAAACGGAGTTATCCCCCATCAGCGTTGCCAGCCGTCCCAGCAGCAGGGTTAACCGACCTTCAGCATTCAGCGTCTCCTGTATTTCTACCGCAGGCGCCCGTAAGGGGACAAACATCGGATCGTTATCCGCAGTTCCGTCGTTTTTCTTTACTGTCAGTGGTGTGTCCAGGAGCGCTTTCAGCGCCTTATCTGCTGCATGCAAAAAGCGATTATCCTTCTGAACATGTTCAGACGCGGCACTGACCAGTGATGCAAGACGCTCTCCTGCATACGCCAGCCTGCCATGAATAACAGGATCACTCATACTTCTCCCCTTTATTTATCGTGTCTGCCCGGTCCGGTTTTTCGTTGATAGCGTCAAGATAAGCCCGGGCTTTTGCTTTCAGTGACTCATCACTACTTTCCTGAAGAACCAGCTCAAAGCATTGCCTTGCCTTTTCAGGCCTGTGCATCATCAACTGACACTGCCCGGTAAAGAACACGGGGCGGTGATCCTTTTTCAGTAAGGCAAACGCAACAGCATACAAATCACAGGCTTTCTGAAAATCATTTTTTCTCTGGCAGACGGCCGCATATCCCATGATGTAATCCGGATTATAAAAATCATAAACACATAGAAAGCGGAAAAAAACGGCGGCATTATCCAGGCTACCATTATTATAAAAGTTATATGCATGCGCATATAAGCAATCCATGATATCCTGGGGAATAGCATATAATTCCTGTAACGTACCGCCCTCACTAATCACTTTCCAGAGCATCTCCATCACATGCTCATTACTGGCATCGTTGTCCATAATGTCTCTCCATACTGCAAGTCGAAGGTTTCATCATAAAAATACCGGCCCTACTTTTCCTCCGTATCCGGCAGGTGAGTGGCCTCCTGGCTATTCATCCCCGTTGCCATACCAGCATTTTCCACCTGCTCCAGCCAGACGAGAAGACGTAAGATCTCATCCACACTCTCCAGGTTGACCACATCATAACGGCGGTGTGTTTTGAAAATCCGCCGGGCCAGCCTGATATCCACCACCACAGGAATACCGACTTTCTCAGCATACTGCCGGACAGCCAAAGCACGCTGATTCGCCTCCCGAACCGAGATTAACGGATACGGAGCTATTTCAGGCTTAAAATAGATCCCGACAGCAATATGAGTCGGGTTGGCAATAATCAGGCGGGAATTATCAATATCTGATTTTATTTGCTCAGATAAAATATCCATATGGATCTCCCGCCGGCGTGATTTAACCTCCGGATTCCCTTCCGTCTCCTTCATTTCCCGTTTCACCTCTTCCTTATCCATTTTCATGTCTTTCATCACAAGAAAGTATTCCGCAAGCGCATCCAGCAGAAGAATAATAACAGAACATCCCAAACATAAAGTAACGAGAGAAAAGAGAAGATGTCTCCAGACATCGGCAACAACAAACAGATTGCCATTAACCTGGGAAAATACCAGACGTTTATTCTCAAACCAGAACAGCATGCCAGAAATAATAAAACTGCCCAAATAGAGTATCGCCTTCACAGCCTCCTTCACTGTCCGGAGGCTGAAGATTTTTTTTATTCCCTTCGTCGGATCCAGCGCGGACAGTCGGGGCTGAAGCGCCTTCGTGGCAAGAACAAACCCCGTCTGCAGTATTGAGGGTAGGGCTGAGCAAAAAAGGCACAAAGCAAGAAAGGGAAGAATAATCTTCATCCCGCTACAGAAAACCTGCTCTGTATAATCCGCAATATTGATCTGAAAATGGAAGGAAACTGCCTGCCCTAATACCTCCATCAACGACCTCAGGGAAGCAACGGACGCCAAATAAGCGGTTCCCCCAAGCGTCAGACAAGCCACAATAAAATCCCTGCTCCTGAACGACTGCCCTTTTCTGGCCGCCTCCTCCCGTCGCTTGCGGGTGGGTTTTTCGGTTTTATTGCCTGACATAAGGGATTATGTTTCTTTCTGTAACCACAGCTCAGCCACCGTGGTCGGAAACGTCAGGGTCATGACCCCGGGCGACAGCACAGGTGAAAAGTAAATCAGCAGGATAAATAATGCCAGGAGGCTTTTTACCGTCAGTGAAATGGCAAACGCATTCATCTGTGGCGCGAAACGCGACAACAGTCCCAGCATGATCTCACCCAGCAACAACACTGCAAGCACCGGACTTGCCAGTACCAGCGCCCTGGCGGTTATCTTACCGATAATCCCCAGCAACAGGGGTAATGCAGGCATACATCCCGTGGTAAGGCCACAGACCTGATAGCTGTGCCGGAGTGTCTCCAGCATCATCTGCATGCCGCCCCCCTGCAAATACACAACGGCTGAAAACAGATTCATAAACGTGGCCATTTCAGAGGTATCAACACCATTTGCCGGATCAATGCTGCTGCTCAGGGTTGCTCCCCGCTGGTTGTCAAAAATACATCCGATGGCATGGAACACCCAGAATGGCCATGACAACAGACATCCCAGCACGATCCCGATGAACGCTTCCCGGAGAAGAAGCGGCCACCCCAAAATGTTCATCACGGCTTCCCGCTCTACAGGCCCGAAAGGAGTCATCCCCAGCACAACCAGCATAATAACGGCCGTGCGGACCACTCCGCTCAGCACACCGTTATTCAGAAAAGGGAGAATAAAGAACACTGGCGCCACTCTCGCAAACCCCAGTGCTGCCCCGGCCAGCCCGGCATGAATATCAAAAAACAGCGGATACGCCATTGTCTCAGCCTCCGGCCATCGCCAGACGCATCATGTCCCGCCCGAACGCCAGCAGGGCATCACCATACCAGCCGGACAACAGAAAAAAGCACAGGCAGATCCCCAGCAGTTTTAACCCAAACGGTAATGTCTGCTCCTGCAACTGTGTTACGGTCTGGAAAATACCGATAAGCAACCCAATTAACGTCGCAACCGCCACCGGCCAGGCAGAAAGGCACAGCACCAGATAAAGCGCTTTGTTTCCGGCGAACACTAACTCATTCATACAAAAAAACCCGGCCTGGCGCTGTCCGGCGTTACCCTTTTACCAAATCCATATACTGCATCACTAACCCCCGGGATAACAGCGTCCAGCCATCCATTGCCACAAACAGGATCAGTTTGACCGGGGTGGATATCGTGACGGGACTCATCATCATCATCCCCAGCGCCAGCAACACACTGGATATCACCAGATCCACCACCACAAACGGTAGATAGAGATAAAAACAGATTCTGAAGGCACTTTTTATTTCACTTAAGGCATAAGCTGGTAATAAAGACAGTATGGAGGTCTGCTCACCTTCCGCCGCCAGCGCCTCCTCCCGGGAAACCCGCTGATGCTGCGCATCCTCAAAAAACGCCACAAGCTCCTTATCGGAATACCGGCTCAGGTATTCACGGTAACGCCCGAGACCGTGCTCAACAAAATCACTGACGGAATCCGCATCACGAAAATTCACGCTGTTATTCTGATAATAATCCAGGGCCTGCTGTGTGACCGGATACATCACAAAGGCAGAAAGCATCAATGCCACCCCATTTAGCACCATATTTGATGGCACCTGCTGCAGCCCCAGCGCATTACGCATCATGATAAAAACCACAGAAAATTTAACAAAACAGGTCCCTGAGGCGATAATAAACGGCAGTAAGGTGGAAAAGGCCAGTAAGGCAATCAGTGAAATATCATTTTCCATTGCCGCTGCTACACACCCATTCTGTGATCTCCACCCCCAGTGAGTTATCCAGCTGCACCAGTTCCCCGTATCCGATTAAGGCCCCGTTTGCCCTGATTTCTGTCCGTTTTTCAGCCTCCGCAGGTAATGCCAGCACCTTCCCCTGATACAGCTCCTGCAGCCCGGTTAATGTCACTTGCTTTCGAAACAACACAAAATCCAGACTGACGGGCAGCTGTCCGAGATCCTGTACCACATGTTGTTCTGTTTCCTGTATATCCTGCATCTGACCCATTTCCAAAATACATTCCTCTCCTGAACGACAGAAATATCCCAGCAATTTTGTATGGCAGTGAACCTCAGACAAGGGTTCCTTAATCAGCAGGACATCCCCGATCGCCACCCGGCCCAGTAGGCCAGCCTCAACTCGGCTACGGCCCGTCACCAGACTGAGGGACCAGCGGACACCGTCAGGCACGGAAAACATCTCTGCCGCGTCACCGACGCAAACGTGCTCAAGCCATACCGGCCCCCTGTCGCTCATGACCCGCAAAAGCGGCTCTGCTGGCAACGCGTCTGCCGCCGCGATCCTGCCGATCCACAACCGCTCATAAGCCAACTCCGGCATCGGAAAACGGAATGGCACCTCACACTCCGCCAGCCACCTTGCAACCTCATTCCCGGCACCGGCGGAGATGGCCGCCCCGGCCAGCCCGGGGGCCACATACGCTAACCAGTCAGCCAGCCGGAGCCAGCCTTTCCAGGTGTGTCCGGTATCCCCCAACGGTACCCACTCACCATATGCGCCGGGCGTGTCCAGCTCAGCTGTCCATCCCTGCTTTTGCCAGAGAACCGCTGCACGGAACAATATTTGCCGGCGCTCACTGTCCCTTCTCAGTGCAAGCGACATCAGGTTTCCTCCTCATTATCGCGGTTGGGTTGATAATAATTTCGCGCCCCCTGCTCATCTGAAGCCAGATACCAGTGCCGCTGCTGCCCCGCGGGCCAGTGCGCAACCAGCCGCTGCTCAACCGCCACATCAGAGGGCTGTAACATCATGGCGCCTCCGTGTTGTGGCTGAATACAGACTGACGCCTCCCGGCCCCACGTACGGAAACGGTATACCAGGGCCTCCCCTTTCTCCGTCATTTCTGATGGCGCCTGAAATGACGGCGCCATCTCCGGAACCGGCGTCTCAGTCCGGGATCGAGTTAACGGTACCGGAGAATGTCCGGAAAACATCCCGGTCGGATGAGGGACAAGCAGGGCAGCAGGCATACCGGGGGGATCCGCCTTCTCCTTTTTTTCCCCCGCCGCGCTCTCTGCCGGGAGTAAGCCGGCGTCAGCTCCGGATGCCCCGGGATACCCTTCACGCGCGACCCCGCTCTCCTTTTCCTTTATCCGTTTACTGAGCAATGCCCGTACCTGCCCGCCATCCGCGGTCTGTCCCGGAAAATAGCGAGCCACCACCGACAGTGCTTCGGGCTGTCCCCCGCCTTTTCCCGCCTTCTCCAGCAAACAGGCCGGCGGTAAGTACCGGAAAGGCAACGGGTGTTCCCCCCCATATACCCGCTCCTCTTCCCTGCCTTTCCGCGTTTTTTTGCCGCAGTCCTTTATTTTTTTCTTCAGAAAATCCGTAAGACTTTCCACACTGTCCTGTGTTACTGACGGTATCTTTCCGGTATTACAGGGCGGTATAATGCTTTCCATTACCATTTTCTTCCTGTTCAGTTTCATCCCGCTGAAGAGCGCACCGTTGCATTTCCTTTTTCTGGCAACGCAGCCAGCGGTCGTACGTTTCTTCTTTTCGCAAAAAATGATTCCTCTTTTTTTGTTGTTCCATGCTCTGTTTTAACAGCGACTCCCTCCGGGTTTGCAGTTGCTGCGCCTGAGCCCGGAGTTCCTGTATTTTACAGCGCAGCACCGCCTGCTTTCGTAACAGTGCTCTCAGCTGCTCAGGCGAGATAACGGTGGCCTCTGCCTGGCAGGTTTTCAGCAGCTGCCTGAGTCCGTCCACCTGCGCGTTCAGGGAAGCCTCTGACGCCTCCAGAACAGCATTTTCCCGGGATAACTGGTGTAACCGCTGTTCACAGCGGGTCCGGAATAATTCACTGTTTTTTTTCAGGCGGCTGACCTTATGAAGTAAACTCATTCATTCCCTGCAGGGTGTTTTCAAAAGAAGAGTACTGGCTAACCGGCTGGCATAACCACTGCTCCAGTGGTCGGCGCAGCTGAATGGCGCGGTCATTTTCAGCATTTTCTCCCTGGCGGTATTCCCCCAAATCAACCAGCAGCTGAAGTTCATCCAGTCTGGTCATCAGCCTGCGTATTTCCACGGACCGTGCCTGGTGGGGAGGTGCCGTCACCTGGCTGAACACCCGACTGACGCTTCTGAGAACATCGACCGCCGGGTAATGCCCCTGCCCTGCAAGCTTCCGGCTGAGGAATATATGACCATCCAGGATCGAACAAATCTCATCCGCCATCGGATCCACCTCATCCTCCCCCTCCAGAAGCACCGTGTAAAAGGCGGTGATACTGCCTCCCGGCGTGGCCCCCGGACGCTCAAGCAGGGCCGGCAGGCTGTCAAAAACCGACGCCGGATAGCCGCGCCGCGCCGGCGGCTCGCCGGCAAATAACGCCACATCGCGCAGTGCCCGGGTATACCGGGTCAGGGAGTCAATAAACAGCACAACGCGTTTTCCCTGATCGCGAAAAAACTCCGCCACGGTGGTGGCCAGCAGTGCTGCATTCCGGCGATCGACAGAGGAGTAGTCTGAGGTGGCAAACACCAGTACACATCGCGATTTTTCAGGTGACTGTTTCAGCCACTCCACAAACTCGGTCACTTCGCGCCCGCGTTCGCCAATCAGCCCGATAACGAAAACATCAGCATCCGTCTGGTTTATCAGCATATGCATCAGGGTGGTCTTGCCGCAGCCTGCAGGAGCGAAGATCCCCATTCGCTGACCAACACCGCATGTGAGCAGACCATCTATCACCCGCACGCCAGTGACCAGCGGCTCATGAATACCAGCCCGCAGGGTATAGGGCAGCGCGCCGGAATCAATCACGCGCTCCTCCTCCCCTGAAGACATCGGCTCACCGACAAGCCGCTCCACAACGGTGCCGGTCGGATCCAGTACCGCTCCGAGGACAGCATTCCCGATCCTGACAGACAAGGCATGTCCGGTGGGCCTGATCACGGCTTTCCGTGTCAGCCCGCAGGCATTACCAATTAAACTGAGTACAGTACGATCGCGGTGTAACCCCACAACCTGGGCACGCGCCATCACCTGTTTATCCTGCCAGTCACGGTAAATATCACACAGCTCCCCGATAGCCACATCAGGCAGAGCCGCTTCAAGAACAGAGCCGCATATCCTCTGCGGGTATGCCAGCCGCTGCAACAGACGTAATTCTTTCATCACTCACTGATAGCCGACCATGGTAACACCACGGAATCAAAGCGTTTTGATAACATTGACTGCGTTACTGTCCATCACTTCCTCATAGGACATCACATCCAGATCGGGAAATTTTCCTTCGATAAACTTCCTGACAAAACGGCGAATATCTGCAGACGTCAGCAATACCAGATCCTTATGCGCAATGGTTAAGTCATCCAGTCCCAGCGTAAAAAGATCCATCAACCGTTCAGCGGCCTCCGGCTCCAGATTAAGAAATGCACCTCCGGATGTCTGCCGGATCCCTTTCCGTATAATGTCCTCGAGCTCCGGTGACAACATCACCACCCGCAGCTCATTACCGTCAGTGAATTTATGGCAGATATAACGCGCCATGGCAGTGCGTACCAGTTCAACAAGGTTGAGCACTTCCCTTTCTTTTGGCGCCCACAACGCCAGCACTTCCATAATTAATTTCAGATTACGTACAGAAATTCGTTCACTTAATAACCGCTGCATGATCTCAGCAATACGCTGCACAGACAGGTGGCGTAACACTTCTTTCAGTACATCAGGGTATTTAAAGTCGAACTGATCCAGCATATGTTTGGTTTCCTGGATCCCAAAGTACTCATTGATATTGCGAAGCAGGATCACCGACAGCATCTGGTACAGCTCATCGATGGCAGTGCGGGTCTGATAACCCAGGGCTTTCAGCCGTTCGGCATTGTCCGCCACTGTCCACACACATTTTGCCCTGCCGGATGTACTGAATGTGACATCAATACCCAACTCATTGAGTTCTGCAGAAAAGTTAACGATTCTGATCAAATCAAAATACAGACCGAACTGCGCCACCTTAATTTCATTAATCAGTAATGACACCGTATTATCTGGCTGGCTTTCATCACCACGGACCAGGAGCTCTGGCAACCGGACCCCGTAGTCAATAAAAAACTGGCTGATTAATAATTCTGAAAGTTGGTTCTGTTCCAGCCACGCACACCGCTGACCCGGAACAAGCAGAACCAGTGGAACAGTTTCTGTGATCATTTTATCAAGATTATCGATTCGCCTGAGCGATGAAAACGCTCCCCGCTCTTCTTTTGGAGCAGAAAAACCAGACACACCGCCCCCCGCGATGATGGTGCTGTTATCCCCGGCACCCGAGCGCATTCTGTAATAAACCAGCACTCCCAGTGCAGCAGACAGGATCATAAAAACCGGAAGCGGAAAACCGGGCAAAGTCCCCATACTGACGGTCAGCACCGCCGCCACAACCAGTACAAAGGGATTATTCAGCAACTGTCCGATAATATTTCGTCCCATATTATCGCTGTCGCCATTCACGCGGGTAACGATAAAACCAGCGCTGACAGCAATCAGCAGCGCCGGGATCTGCGCCACCAGACCATCGCCGATGGTCAGCATGGTATAGGTGGACAGCGCCGTGGAAAAATCCATTCCATGGCTGCTCATCCCGACAGAAATGCCCCCGATGAAGTTCACAAAAATGATAATAATCCCCGCGATGGCATCGCCCTTGATAAACTTCATCGCCCCGTCAAAAGAGCCGTACAGCTGGCTTTCCTGCTCCAGCACTTTCCGGCGCTCACGGGCCGTGTCGGCATCAATAATCCCGGCGCGCAAATCAGCATCGATACTCATCTGTTTACCGGGCATGCCGTCCAGGGAAAAGCGGGCTGCCACTTCCGCCACCCGTTCTGATCCCTTTGTAATAACGATAAACATCACCGCCGTCACGATTGAGAAAACCACAAAACCCACGGCAAGGCTGTCGCCAATGACAAACTGACCAAAGGTGGCAATGATTTCACCGGCATCCGCATTAATCAGGATCAGGCGGCTGGTACTGATGGACAGCGCCAGGCGAAACAGGGTGGTTATCAGCAGCACTGCCGGAAAGGTTGAAAAACTGAGGATCCGATCAATATAGAACGCCCCCATAAAAACCAGGATCGCCAGAACCATATTGAGCGCAATCAGAAAATCAACCAGATAAGTCGGTAACGGGATGACAAACATTGAGATGATCATCACCATTAACAACAAAATCAGCAATTCCGGGCGGACACGCACCCCGTTTAATAAGGAATTCAGCACCGTTTACTGCCCCGGCCACCTGTAAATAAACCACTCCCGACCAGCTCATGCCGGCAAGCGGTATCTGTAAATGCCCTCAGACGCTCCAGCAACACCACATTCTGTTCTTCGTCAAATAACGAAACCGGCAGGCTCTTACAGGCCATATATAAAGCCTGTAAAAAAATGCTCCGCTCCCTGGCGTCAAGTAGCCACATTTTCTGCCCCACTGTCTCCGTTAATATGGCATCAACCTCTTCGGGGTGCTGTAATAATGCCAGCATCAGCAATACCCATAACGCCTCATCTTCCTCCAGCTGGCTTCCAGATAAACACTCAGCCAGTCTCCTGACAAATAATATATCCGCCGAGCGCAGCCGTTTAATCTGACTTAAACGACCCAGCAAGTAGCCAAATTCAGAGCAGGAGCTGCTCGCTACCCGGGCACTGATATCTGCCAGTAAAGCCTCCTCAATATAATCCAGGATAGCATAGCGCCGCCGGTATCCATAACTACTGATCCAGTCCGCATACAGCTCAGATTCCGGTTCATGGCTCCGGATAAACTGCCGGTAAGTTGCCCGTAATAACCCTGGACGCAGCATTAACGCCTTACCAAATAACCGGGCCTTCAGAGCACAGTTAATCCCTGCTTTCAGCTGACGGGGCTCCGCCTGCGCCTGTGCCTCCTGCAGCACAGACGACAGTCTTTTTCCCACCACGGGATCGGCTGCGTGACATTTCAACAGCTCCCGCAGAACCAGAACCAGATCGCTGTCATCGGAAAAGAATTCCCGGATATAAGACAGCAGCTTTTCTGCACTAACGTTCTGACTGCGAATTATCTGTAAAATCTGTCGAGCCTTCGGCAGGACATCATCATCAAGCACCCGCTCAAAACTATCTGCCAGACTGTCCGCCTTTTTCTCATAATCTCGGCGGTGACGAAACTGAGCCATTACCGCGGACATTTCATCTGTGGATTGAATGAAACGCTGCACTTCCGCCCCCGGAGAGAGATCTTCGGGTTGCAACCCCTCCGCCTGTTCCGTCCCTTTCTGGTGATGAACCTCTTGCTGAGTCAAACGACCAATATGTTTTCTGAAAAAGGATATCCGGTTGCCGGATACGATATTATTTTCCATGGTTCAGGGCCTGCCCCCGGTTCAGGTAGCTTAACACCCACTTATCCAGAGGATCGCGGTTGTTTTCAATCCCACTATCCTGCATCAGCTCTGCAGCAAAAACATCAGCATCTGGCATCAGGGGATCTAAAATTTCTTTTGGCTGGATAAGAAATACGCGAACAACATTATTCTGATTCTGATTTTCATAGCGGAATAAACTACCAATTAACGGTATATCCCCCAATAACGGAATTTTCTGGACATCCTTTGTACGACTGTCACGTGTATATCCCCCTATTAACAAACTCTTTCCTTGAGGAACTCTCGCAACGGTACTGATATGAGTCCGCCCCACCTCTGGCAAAACACTGTCTTCATTGCCACTTACAGATTGCTTTTCTTCATTACCATCCTCAATGTTCAGAGACATCTCAATCTCTCCATCGGCTGAAAACCGCGGAAGAACACTAATCATCGTGCCGTATGTCACATGCGCCAGGCTTGAATTTCGCTCACCTATAAGTTTTGTATAAAATGTTCTGTTATTATCAAAAATGGCAGGTACATTTTCCTGAGTCATAAGCACAGGCTTTGAAACAATCCTTGCCTGATTTTTTTTCTCCAGCGCATACACGGATGCAAGAAAATGCACACCATCAAGAGTACTGACCAAAGTCTGATTGAGGGCTATATCTAATTTATTACTGAAACTGGTCGAACCTCCCCATGCAACCCCTAACTGTTCCAAATCATTCTTGTTTAGATCAATGATCCACAAAGATAACTCTACATGCCGTTTGGCAACATCCAGCAATCTAACCAGTGCACCAATAAAATCAACTTGCTCAGCAGTCCCCTTAACTAACAGACTATTCGTATCAGGATAAGAAATTACTTTAATATCACTGATTGGAGTACTTGAGGAAGTGGTAGAATCCCTGGCCTCATCAATATACATTTCATTATCAGTGCTACTGTTTCCAGACAAAACTTCTGAAGCTATATTACTGCCTGAGGCCCGAAACATCCTCCCCTGTACTTCTGTAAGGTTTTGTTGTTCACCCGCCAATAACTTTTCTATTACTGTCGCGATACCAGGAATAACAATATTCTGATCACGTAACTGATATGTACGGTCATTTACAAAGGTATTGTGAAGGCGAAATACTCCTATTTTCAATCGCCCCATCTCAATATCATTATTTTGTTTATCTATCAGAGCTGCAGTTTTAGTAACAATACTAACAAAAATTGGTGGCCCTGAAATATAAACAATACCGTTCTGCTCACCCCCCTTCAATGGATAACGACTGTCATACAGACCGGCTTCTTTCAGAAACGATTTAAATGCAGATAAAGAAATATTCTGTAATGATATAACAGAATTACGAATTTCCTCCGCATCATAGATATAGATAGTTTGTCCATCTGAATACCAAATCACCCCTAATTGAGAAGCTAATCTGTCCAGCAAAGCTTCAGGGTCCCTGAAATTAAAATTACCGTTAATTTTTTTTCTGGACGCGCTTTTACTGACAACAACAGTTTTGTTGAGCTTAGTCGACATTGCTTCAAAAAAACTGTTCAATGAATCATTTCTGGCCACATACCCATTATCGAATAGTGTTTCAGAACCTGTAGCTATGGAAAACGGAGAAATACCAAACAACAATATAATAAAAATTACAATAATATTACTTGGTTTCATTTTTTACCGAGAAATTAAGTATGACGTAAAACAGATATTATCTCCTCACATAAAGGATAAATATATATTTACACAAGTACGCTACCGCCCGTAAACCGTTACCTGCCTCACATCCCCGTGAAGTCCGGGTCATTCGGCCGGAAGAGGAATGCAGTCCGGCCTGTGGTGGTGAACTCAGTCCACTGGGATGTGATGTGTCAGAGCAACTGGAGCTTATCAGCAGTGCCTTTAATGTTATCGAAACACAACGTCCGAAACTGACCTGTTGCCGGTATGAGCATATCGTGCAGACGCCGGTTCCTTCAAAACCCATTGCACGCAGTTATGCCGGAGCGGGGCTTCTGGCTCATGTTGTCACCGGGAAATATGCAGACCATCTGCCGTTATACCGCCGTCAGGGTGTGGAGCTGAGCTGCGCCAGTATGTGCTGATGCCCGGTAAGGTACATGCCGATGATATCCCCGTTCCGGTCCAGGAGCCGGGTAGTGGTAAAATCCGGACAGCCAGGTTGTAGGTCTACGTCCGTGATGACCGTAATACCGGTTCACAGATGCCCCCGGCGGTCTGGTTCGCGTACATTGAATCAGCACCAAAGACAGTTGCTACTCTGACTCATTCTTATTTCATCACTAAAATGACATTTCAGACGATTTAACCGGGGGCATTTTAAGCCTGTAATAACGGAATTTAACGTTATTACCGACACTACCGCTGATATGAGACTAATCAGCGCACAGAATATAATATGTCCCTAGCATAACTAATGCTATACGCTATATCATCCACCAAATCAATCAGATACTCATCATAATCCTCTGATTTCTTCAGCGGGTCACTTATCCGATAATGATAAGTGACCTCATGATTGTCCCTGCAAATCCCGAATACGCCACCATTCGTTACATCCCACAGATAATTCATAGAAAGCAGGGACCGCAGGGCTTCTGCTGTCATTCCGGGCACTACCTCTCCCACATCAGCTTGAATATAAATCTCCCGTCTGCTCTCTTCATAAAAAAAACTGAATAATATGTCATTTATTTCAATCCGGAAGTTTTCCGAAACCGCCTCTGTTGTCTCAGATATACGGTACCGTTCTGATAAACGATTAAGCAATATGGATAAACGGCTCATGGTCTCCATATCATCCTCCCGACCTCCGGACGGACATCTTCTCCCCCGGTCTGCACGTTCATCAGACGCGCCCTCCACGCCTGCACAATCCGGTAAATACAGGCAATCCTCCCGGCAAACTCATTCTGCTCCAGGGAAAACATATCAACCTGTAAACAAAGACAAACAAACCCGGTTTGCTCATCAATACCCAACACGCCTCCCCCTGTGTTGCTCCAGGCATAATTATCATGCAGTAGCTGAAGAAGGAGATCATATGCCATTCCGTCATCACAATACGGAAATGGGCAGATATGAACCACGCACAGAATTTCCCGCGTTTCCTCTTCATCCTCTCCGACCAGAGTGAACGAAAATAACATATCTGACAGCCAGGTGAAGGCATAATTACTTTCATCCAGCACAGGATGTTCATCATCAAGATACTGACTGAGTTCACTCAGTAATAAATTAGCCCGTTCTCTGTACATCATCATGGTTAAACATCAGACAATTTCATCCCGAGTAAGGATAATTTCATTTCCGATCCTCAGTTCTGCATGATCGCGCGCCCTGAGAGTATCAGACATACTGTTTATATCTGCCAGAAAATGAGTGGTATCTTCGGTGGATGCATGACTATTGATATTAAAGAAAATATCATTATGCATCTGGTATAAATCATCAAGTATGGTTTTTACACCACCAGTCGTTGACATTGCATCTGAAGAGGAAAATTTTGTTCCGGTTATTTGTTCATACCGGGAAAAAATATCTGAATACTGTTTCTTTAACTCCGCAGGAATACGCTCCCTGTTATCTGTTCCCGTATCTGTTTTTACCACCCCAAAACGCTGTTCCAGAAGAGTGGGAATGAAATCTCTCAGATGCGCGAGTTTATCACGTTTCCGATGGCATCCGTGTTCCTCCATTTTAATAAAAAGCATATTCTTTCCCGGGATCCCCGTGGGTGTTGTGTGGCTTTTCTGCGGCATTCGTTCAAAAAGTATTGTTTTACGATTATGGGGCAAATATCCATCTTTACTGAAAATATCAAGTCCTGCGGGCTGATATTTTTCTCCTGCTTTTTGATATTCCCGAAGATGGCTTGATTTACGGCGATAAGCCCCTGCCTTATTCAAAAAGCTTTCAAGACGGTGTTCGTTATCCTCCACACTGAAAGCTCCCATCTTAAAAATCTGCGGGCCCTCATATTTCAATCCTGCAGATGAACTGACTTTATCAGAGGCGCATGCCTGCAGATACCACATAACTTTAACCACATTATCTTTAGTTGGTACAACCGGCTTCCCGGACATAATGTCACGGCAAATCATACCCCCTTCTTTACAAAGGGATATTACAGACTCATTTTTCAGTTTATCATGCTGCGGAACAAGAACGAACCGGTTATTTAATATAAAAGATATCCCCTGACGTTGTCTTTCAGATGTACTCCTGTTTGCATATGTTACATTTCCTTTATTTCCCGCGCCATAAAGTATTCTGGCATCCGCTGTGACATTTTCCTGCCCAGCAGACGGAGAAATACAGAAACTGGAATCAGTGGCATTATGACATTCCGGGTGAACCGGGTGTCGTATGTGCTGGATAAGTCTGTGTGAAATATGTGAAGTATATTTCATAGAATACCCTATAAAAAATCTCTTCGATAGAAGAAATGCTCTCTGCTTTTATTTAATAAAAATAAAACATCGACTACCGAGGCAAAGCAAAACCTGACAACACAATATATTAGAACTGGTTTGCTGTTCTCTCTGCCTTCTGTATCAGAAGAGCCCAAAACAATTTTTGTTTTTCATTGCCAGGTGGGTTCATCTTACATTTATATCCGCTGGGCTATTGCGGATAAGTTTATTACAGTGCTCACATATCAACTCAGGCATTCAATTGAATGTATCATCCCCCTCCAGGCTTCTTCACCGTCATGCACCAGAACCAGGGTATTTTCAGCTTTAACGACACGCAGGAAGGTTAAACAAAACTCTTTTTTTTGCAACCATAACCGTAGCGTTCTCAATATACTTGATAAATATGTTTCTGGTATATTCCCCAAAATATATCCTATTCCCTTACCACCTATATACCGGAGTAACTGAAATATTGTTTTTTCTAATTCACTTCACCTTTCTGCTGTTATACCCGGGCCCCCATTCACACACCATCACTCAATCGTTCCTGGGGTAAAGGACAAGTTCTCATTTTTTCTGGTCCGGGAGGCTCTGGAAGTGGCTTACTCTTTTTGCATTCGGTGATGTTTTGATTATATATTTTCACGAAACATTTCTGTATCAGGAGATTTCCAGAAGACTCTCCTTGTGACACCTGAATGTAGGCTGTTGCTCAAACGCTGAATGATCCGACTGACAGTATGTTCATTACTCCGTTTTGACTTCCAGTGTCCAGTGCTGAAAATACGCTACCGCCCGTACCGTGATCAGCGTACGGCCATAGCGAAATAACAAAGAAAGCAACGATTTCATTATTCTGATGGCATACCACCGGCACCATGTATTATGGTGCTTCATTCACTATACATCCGGAAATTCCGCCCACAGCCTGCAATCAAAGCAGGTCATAAGAAACCGCAGAAGGAGACAACTTCCAGACTCTCTCAGCAAAAATACCAGTGATAACGGTTATAATTACCACCCTGGTATTCCCACTGTCGTGGAAAGTGTGTCATCATAAGGCGTGATGGTACCCCCGAATTCCACGACTCCCTGAAAATCCCCGCCGGACTGCCATCCGGTAGCAGCAGAAACTTTTCTGCAAATTAATAAAGAAAGAGAAAAGACAATAATAAGTAAAATATCAATTACAGCATTCTGACGCACGTCCACTCCCCTCTGAGACACCTTCACCTGCATTATTCACTCGTGATGGAATTTCTTTTAT